>CAMKMR010000041.1 GCA_946413945.1 uncultured Lachnospiraceae bacterium
GCTTAGCTGGCAGAACCTCTCATTTTATTTTGTACTAAATCTTGACACAGGACCAGTTCCAGTCTTTACAATATCTTCATCTGTATCTAATGATTCTTCTTTATCATTTTCTCCGTTTTTATCTGCTGACTCTTCTTTGTCATTTTCTCCGTTTTTATCTGCTGACTCTTCTTTGTCATTTTCTCCATTTTCATCTAATGATTCTGCTTTGTCATTTTTATCTTTTTCATCTGCTGACTCTGCTGTATAATTGCCATTTTCTTCATTTTTATCTGTTACTTTATTATCTGTTTCATCTGCTTTTGAACTTATATCATCCCCAGCTACAATCCCTGAATCATCTGGTTCCATTGCTCTTACATTTGCTGCTGGTCCAAGAAGCATATTAGCTGCAAGTATTACGCTTAAAGCCGCCTTTCCATAATTTTTTCTCTTTCTCATAACGTATCCTCCGCCTATCTAAAAAAGGGCAATTTTGCCCAAAAATCTGATTATATTATAAATCACAAGAATGTCTTTTAGCAATATATCAAAAATTAATTAATCCTTAAATTAGCGGCATAATCGACTTTTTTAAAGCCAAGCCATTTCGCATAAATGCGATGGCTTGTACTATATGCGATGGCTTGTTCCTTACCCTCTACAACATCTCGCAAGCATAGCTTGCTCGATGATGCGGCCTCGCCAAGGTCATTTGTATAACACGCAATTTCCTGGCAGCGCCCTCGCCTTGACTACGGACGAGGCCAAGGGCACTTATCTGCCTATGGCAGATATACCTCATATATAAGTACAAGCCATTTCGCATAAATGCGATGGCTTGTACTATATGCGATGGCTTGACCTTACCCTCTACAACATCTCGCAAGCATAGCTTGCTCGATGATGCGGCCTCGCCAAGGTCATTTGTGTAACACGTATTTTCCTGGCAGCGCCCTTGCCTTGGCCTCTGTTTTTTAGTAAGAGGGGCGCTGCTATACATGGAATACATGACTTTGGCTCGGCTTCGCACAAAAAAAATCCCGTGTCCGTCGACACAGGATTGTATAAAAAGCCTTCACTTTTTCCCCACAGTTATTACTCATTTTTAGGCGGATCAGTCTGGACGCTGCTATAGTTTTATAAATACGACCTTTTAACTCTTCATCCCCCGATGAAACAGCATCCAGCGATCCTATTAACCTGAGAAAACTGTAATGTTATTATCTTACAAATCAAGTATTATTTAAAGTCCCGTTCATGTACAAATTTTTAGCAAAACTCGTTCTTGACATTTTCGAATTATTCGTTCCATTTGCCTCATTTTTGATTTTTTTTGCCGTTTTATTGGTTGATTTTAGTGTTATTATGCATTAAACTGATATTAATAGACCAATTGTTTAAAATCTAAATGAGGTAGAAAATGTCCGAATTAAGTATCGCTGTCTGCGAAGATAACAAAAATGAACAAAGAAATCTTCTTAAAATTCTCGAAAAAACAGACTATGAATACAAAATAGATATCTATTCATCCGGAGAAGAATTCTTAAATTCTTTCTATGCCTGCAAATATGACCTTATCTTTATGGATATTTATATGTCCGGAATGACCGGAGTGGATACTGTAGCAAAGATCCGATCTATAGACAAACATGTTCCTATAGCCTTTATCACTACCAGTTTAGAACATACCATGGATGGATACATCCATCATGTTAACAGATATCTTCCCAAGCCTTTAAAGGAAGAGGATGTATTTGAAGTTATTTCTCTTGCTGTATATGAAAAGAAGAATCTGCCTTCCCTGCATTTAAAAAGTGGTTATTCAGAATACGAAATCCCTTATATCAGGATAAGATATATAGAACAAAGCGGCCACAGTATGCTGCTGCACCTTACTGGCGGCAGAGAGGTTAATATTAATTATAAGATTTCTGATGTATTAAATAAGCTTCCTGCCCCACCTTTTCTGCAATGCCACAAAAGCTATATAGTAAACCTTACTCACGTAAAGTTTGTTAATAAAGACCTTCTTATGATAGAAATGTCAGAAGGTGGAGCTGTATATGTGCGAAGAAACAGCATGAAGGACGTGGAAGAACAGTATAAAAAATACATGTTCGAATCTACCAGAAATATCTAAAGATAATAATAAACATCTTGTCATCACTCTATAAAGGATTAAAATAGGAATAAAAAGCGGAAGAACAAAACAGAGGTTATCATGAATAAAAAAGAATTATCATACTATTATGAAAGGATCGTACTGGGGATCATATTTATCCTTCTTACGTTCGTGATCGGTCAGTCCCTTCTTTACACATTAATAACCGATAGGGAAAATGATAGAAATCAGCCTGTTACAAGAGTAAAAGTTACATATGAAGATACCACCTGTTTTTTAGATCTTCCAACAAAATTATCTGATATAAAGCCCGGTACTTCTGTAACCGTCAGCTTCAATGTTCCAAAATATGCAACTTGTCTTTATTTTGGTTCAATTTATTGCCCTCTCGAAGTTTCAGTAGATGGATTAACAGAATACCGATATGGCGCTAATTATTCTTCTAATATGTTTCAATGTCCGCCTTTAAAATATGACATGATCAGTCTGAGAAATTCCGGCGCTGACCATAACATAGAAATGCATTATACCTCCACAGAATACTTAGGTGGCGTTATCTTACATTCTCCTCTTTATGGTGATTCAAATGCGATCGTCCATCATTTGTTTAATTCCTACGGAACATTAATGCTTAATTCCGTTTTCTTTACCACCATTGGAGCTATCCTTATATTCTTTTCACTTTTTTACCTTAAATCTCCAGGTCGCGGAAGAATCTTCTTTTGGCCTGGTATGCTGACTTTTTCAGCCGGCATCTGGCAGTATTCAGAAAACCAGTTAGCTATATATCTTACCAAAAGTCCAGCTATACTATATGCCGCTGGTCTTGTTTGCATGTATTTTTTAGTTATACCCCTTACTAATTCTACGATTTATTGTTTAAGCTTAGACCACAATAAGGTTTTAAAAGTAATGATCCACATAGAAACATGGATTTTTATAATTACGCTCTTCCTCGCTCTGTTGGGGGTTCTGCCTTTACACAAGACTTTTTCATATTATCAATTCTATATAACTTTCTGTCTTTTGATTCTTGCTATAACCGTTATCTGGGAATTAAAAAACGAAAGACAGTGGACACGAGTACTGTTTTTCATTGCTATAATAACACTTGCCCTGGCTTCCATACTTGAGATCATCAACTTCTATACACATTTCCTTGATCAGATGCTCCTTATCTTTCAGCTGGCACTTTTTATATTTGCCCTTTTCATTGGTCTTATTGGCGGCTTCCAGGCAAGAAAGATATATAGAAAAAGTATCATTACCATCGAATTACAGAACGATATGAAACTCCAGGCCCAGACCATAGACGCGGAAAAAAAGCGTATTGAACTCTTGCTTGCCCACTATGATGAAATAAGAAAACAAAGACATGACTTAAGGCATCACTTAGCAACTATGTCTGAGCTTCTTAAAGCAAAGCACTATATAGAACTGTCAACATATCTTTCTTCAGTAGAAAAAGATATTCCATCTTTAGAAACAAAAAAATACTGTGAAAATATCGTTGTAAATCTGGCAATAACTTACTATACAGAGCAGGCTAATGCCTTAGGCATATCCTTAGATTATAATCTCGAGGTATCAAAGAATAATACCCACATTTCTGACTCTAACCTTAGCGTTATATTTGGCAATCTTTTGGAAAATGCAATCCACGCCTGCATAGATGTTCCAGAAAAAAGCAGATTTATAAAACTGAATTCTCAGATCAGGGGCGAAATGCTCTTTATCACCATGGATAATAGTTGCAGCGGCATGCTCTCTCCAAATGGAGATCTATATAACTCAACAAAGCACCAAGGCGCTGCTCTCGGCCTAAGAAGCCTTAAGTCAATCTCTGAAAGACATGGTGGTTCAGCAAAATTCAATGCCTCTGAAAATGTATTCCAGTCTGAAATTTGCGTAAGATTATAACTTTAAGCTGAATTTTAATACTTTTTATTGTGTGATTTTTGATTAAAATGTGTTATGCTTTTTGAAGATTTTTATTTGGAGGTTTACATGAAAAGCATAAAGAAGCTTGCAAAAGCTGGAATTTACGTCATGCTTTGTTTTTCCATGGTCACTGCCTGCAAAAAAAGAAGCGACTTACCTGTTAAGACTCCCAGACTTCCTGAAGAAGTAACGCAGCAATCAACAGAAGAAGTCACAACTTTAAGCACTGAAAGCACAACAGAACAGCTGACCGAAGCAACTACTGAGCTAAAGAAGTCAATAATCACTATCACACCAACCACAACGGAAGCAACTACCGCTGCAACAACCAGCAGCCCTAACGACTCATATAACAACAGTAATCAATATACTGACTATTCAAACGATAATTATTATGATAATGATCAGTATTATGAGGATGCTGGCAGCAATGACAATGAGAATAATGGCACTCCTTCACAGGAGGAACAGACTTCATCTAGTGAATCAGGTTCTGATAATTCCAGCGAAGAATTATCGACAGAACTGGAAACAAATGAACATGTTCATAGTTTCGAATATTCTTATACTGACGAAAACGGAGTAGATCATTACAAATGTTCCTGCGGTGAAGAACAATAACTCTCGTCCCATATGTATAAAAAAAATAAGTCTCAAGCTTAAGCTTGGGACTTATTTTTTTATATATATGGATTATCTTTTTCTAGTTCAGATTAGATGTTAAGAAGCTGGCTGTAGCACTTAAGTGCTCCATCTGTCTCACCACTAAGAACCTTCTTAGCAAGTGTCTTACCAAGCTGTACGCCTTCCTGGTCAAATGAGTTTACATTCCAAGCAAATCCCTGGAACATGATCTTATTCTCAAAGTGTGAAAGAAGAGCACCAAGAGTTCTAGGATTTACCTGTTCACCAATGATGATTGATGAAGGGCGGTTACCCTTGAAGTTCTTATTAAGATTCTCGTCATCCTTACCACATGCAAAAGCTACTATCTGGGCAGCTACATTTGCAAGTAATTTCTGCTGTGATGTTGAGCCCTGAATTGTTACATCATTTCCGATCTGGTTGTTCTTAAATCCAACAAACTGAAGAGGGATGATATCTGTTCCCTGGTGAAGGAGCTGGTAGAATGAATGCTGACCATTTGTTCCTGGCTCTCCAAAGATTACAGGACCTGTAACATAGTTAACAGGCTCTCCAAATCTGTTTACTGACTTACCATTTGATTCCATATCAAGCTGCTGAAGGTGAGCTGGGAATCTGTTTAATGCCTGTGAATATGGAAGAACTGCTGTTGTACCAAATTTAAGTACATTTCTCTCATATACGCCGATAAGGGCATCAAGCATTTCTGGGTTCTTTCTTAAATCTTTATTTAATGCTAATTTATCTTCTTCTGCAGCACCAGCAAGGAAATCAGCAAATACATCTGCACCAAATGCAAGTGTAAGAACGGCACCACCACATGCTGATGTTGATGAGAAACGTCCGCCGATATAATCATCCATGAAGAATGCAGCCATATAATTATCTGAAGATGCAAGTGGAGATGTCTCACTTGTAACTGCGATCATATGCTTTGAAGGATCAAGTCCCTGCTTTGTTAAAGCATCATTTACAAATGCTTCATTTGTAAGAGTCTCAAGTGTTGTACCTGACTTAGAAACAAGAATGAAGATTGTATGTGCAACATCGATTGAATTAAGAACTGATGTAGCATCATCAGGATCTACATTTGAAATGAAATGAGCATCCATAAAGAATGTATCATTCTTCTTAGCCCAATCTTCAAGAGCAAGATACATAGCTCTAGGACCAAGGTCTGATCCACCGATACCGATCTGACATACTGTTGTGAACTTCTCACCCTGCTCGTTTACGATCTCACCTGCATGAACCTTCTTTGCGAACTCAGCCATCTTTGTCTGCTGTTCAACATAGAAATCTCTCTTATTTGTTCCGTCAGCTATAACATCATCTTTAAGCTGACCTCTTGTAAGCTGATGAAGAACAAGTCTCTTCTCTCCAGTATTGATAACTTCACCATTAAGTAATGCTTCATACTTTTCTACAAGGCAAGCCTCATCTGCAAGCTTAGCAAGTATATCTAATACTTCATCATCAACTGCTTTAGCGGCATAGTTAAAGCTAAACCCCTCTGCCATTGGAACGCTATAGTTATTAACACGAGCAGCTCCATTTTCCCCTGACATAACCTCTTTTAAATTAACCTTCTTTGCGCTTTCGAGCTCTTTAAATGCTTCGAGCTCATCTAAATTCTTCCAGTTGATCATTTTTTTATTTCCTTCCTAAATAATAATCTACTAATTCCACATGACATTATATCATTACTAGAATAAAAGAAAATAGCAATTATCAACAAAAACAGCTAAAAAACTGTGTATTTTCGATTGTTTTTTCCCTTAATCAACAAATCCCCCACAACTTTTTCTTAATCAATGCTTTTCTATTTACATAAGTAAAAATTAGACTTATATTTATTTATTGGTTCAAATCAAAAACTAATTTTTAATGAGGAAAATAATGATAACAGCAAGAAAAAAAAATGAATTTAATATGTTAGAGGGCAGCCTCTTAGATAAAATAATCCTTTTTGCTTTACCTCTTGCAGGTTCAAGTATACTCCAGCAATTATTCTCATCTGCCGACACGGCTGTTGTAGGACGTTTTGCCAGTCATCAGGACATGGCCGCAGTTGGAGCAAATGTTCCTGTCATCAGTCTTATCATTTCTTTATTTGTAGGGCTTTCAGTTGGGGCAAATGTAGCTATCGGCCATTTAATAGGCCACAATGAAAGGAAGAAACTTAATACCGCTATCAGTACTATAATGATGGTATCCCTGATAAGTGGCCTAGTTCTTCTCCTCGTTTCATTTTTTTTAGCAAAACCTGTCCACAACTGGTTAAAAACACCGGATGATGTCTTTCCTCTGGCTGTAAGATATTTACAGATTTACTCTTTAGGAACACCATTTTTAATGTTATATGATTTTGGCGCGGCAATCCTTAGAAGCCACGGTGATTCCAGAAGACCTTTTCTGTCTTTATTATTCTCCGGCGTTATAAATCTTTTCCTCAATCTGCTTTTAGTTATCGTATTTAAACTCGGCGTTGCCGGCGTTGCAATAGCTACTGTTTTTTCAAATATAGTATGTTCATCTTTTATTGTGTTCTTTCTTATAAGCAGTAAAGAAGAAGATTTTAAACTTGATCTTAAAAACATGCATTTTGATAAAAAAGTTTTAAAAGAAGTATTACAGGTAGGGATCCCTTCCGGAATACAGGGAATGATCTTTTCATTTTCAAATAATATAATCCAGGCTTCCTTAAATGATTTTGGTTCCACTATCATGGCAGGTTCAACCGCCTCTCAAAACCTTGAATTCATAGGTTTCTTCGGAATCAATTCCTTTAACCAGTCTGCTACAACTTTTATGAGTCAGAACTATGCTGCAGGTAAGAAAGACAGATGTAAGAAAGTCTTTAGATATACCCTGCTTTGCGGTATCATTTCCTGCGTTTTGATAAATGGACTTCTTCTTGCCCATCAGCCTCTCGCAGCACTCTTCTCGTCAGATAAAGAAGTTCTTAAATACGCCTATATAAGAATGTTCCATATCCTGCCTTTCCAGTGGATAGCTACAACTTATGAAGTTACCGGTTCAAATTTAAGAGGTATGGGATATTCCATGACACCTACTATACTTACCGTATTTGGCTGTGTAGGTTTTAGAATATTCTGGATCTATTTTATCTTCCCAATAACAGGAAGCTACGAGTTACTATTAAATGTATATCCCGTTTCCTGGTGTTTAACCGGTTTCTTAGTAATGAGCGCTTACTTTATCATTGCAAGAAAAAAACTACGATAAAAAAAAGGACAGTCCATTTTGATATGGATTGTCCTTTTTTATCATCCGCTAAATAAAAATAACTTTTTCTTTGCTACTCTCACCCTTATATATTCAGTACCAACCAAACATATAAGTAGCCTCCTATTACTGCTGCGAGTGTAAATGGAACTCCGATCTTCATAAAATCTTTAAAAGATACTTCATATCCTTCCTTACGAAGAAGGCCTATTCCAGCGATATTAGCTGATGCTCCGACTGGAGTGATATTTCCTCCAAGTGTGGCACCTATCAGCAGTCCGAATAATAAAGTATATGGCTTATAGCCCATCTGAGTTGCCACTCCTACAACTACAGGGATCATAGTTGCAACATAAGGTATGTTATCTATAAATGCAGAAGCAACAACAGAACCCCAAACAATGATAGTATAGAGCAGGAAATAATTATCTCCTCCGACTTTAACAATCAGGGACGCGATATCATTTATAATTCCCTGGTTCCTTATTGCTCCTATGACTATAAAGAGTCCTGTAAGAAGTAAGATTGTCTCATAATCCACATTCTTAAGATTTTCTATCATAGTCTTCTTATCTTTTGTATAAATATATTCCCAAACAATACATACGATCCCCCATACAAGGCAGATAACGCCATTAGTTATCTCTGGTTTATGAGGATAAAATGATGCCGCTATAAGGAAAAAGATATGTCCGAGCATTGCAATTGTAGGAATATAATCTGTAACTACAGTACATTCATTACTTCCTACAGGTTCCTTCATCTTTCTAAAAAGAAATACCATAATAGGAACTGTAAGCAGGGCTCCAAGCTCTACTGCAAAGAACATGCCAGGTCTTCCATGAAATACGAAGAAATCCATAAAGTCCATATTAGCCGCATTTGGTGCTGCAAGCATAATAGAAGTTGTATCACCTACTAAGGTAGCTGCCCCCTGAAGATTTGATGAAACAGCAATTGCAATTATCATTGCCACAGGTGATATCTTTAATTTCTTACAGATTGCCAGTCCGACAGGAGCTATCATATAAACTGTAGCCACATTATCGATAAAAGCCGATACGATTCCGGAAAACAATGACATTATGATCGTTACCATCATAACGTTTGGTGCAATGTTAAGTAGTTTATCAGCGATAAGATTTGGCATCTTGGACTGAATAAAATAGTCAACAATAACAACTGTTCCAAATATCATCATCAGGATATTCCAGTCTATAGCCTTAGGCAGCTGACTAAAAGGTATGACACCTGCAATAAGATAGATGACAGCCGTCCCGCAGGCTATATAGGGTCTGAATTTTGATGGCAGGATCACCATCAATGCATACATCAGGATAAAAAGTACAATGGCAAATATTTTCAATTTGTCCTCTCCTTTGATATTTATTCTTTTTTAAATCCCACCATCGTCAGAATTCCCGGATTTATGCTGAACCTCAAAATGCTTTAAAAGATCTGAAGCCTTTATAAAATAGAATTCTGAAACATCATGCTTTTCACCCCATTCATCTGTAAGTACATCCGCATAAAGGTCCGGAGTAGAAATTATATTACCAAATCTATCAAGACATTTTGGTCTCTCTCCTGAAATATCCTTCGTAATCCTGAATGCCAGTCCATCGTAGTCAGCTGGCACACGACATGTGATCTCAACTTTAGTAGAACACTCAGCTGACATTGTATTGCCATTCCTGTCCCAGCCGCCAAAACTACTGTTCTTTTCATCTTTACTTACAAATATCTTATATACACGACTATTCCAAGTTATATCAGATTCAATTGCGCCTGAGTCAGTTGCTTCACCCTGACTCATAGAATTACTTTCATCATATTCTCCTGTATGATTAAGTAAAGAAGTACCAGTATAACAATCAAACGGATGCGGATTGATTTCCTGAAAGTAAATGCTTCTTACACCGCTATACTCTCCTGGGAAAGTAAAGCTTGATATTCCTGCCCATTCGGCAGTGATCTTAATATCCACATATCCACCTGCTCTAAGTTTCATCTCACCTCCAACAGGCTCAACAGTTGCATCTGTTATCTTCAAATGTGAATCAATATAATCAGGATAGGTATAACCTTCCTCTAAAGGATCTTCTGTAGAACTAATAACTGGCTGGCAGTATGATTTAACATCAAACTCTACATCATCCTGATATGTTATATTCTTCCATTCATCATAACGCTGTCCACTTGGAGGAGTATCAGGTCCGTTAAGCACCGCACTTGTTTTTCTATCCTCTGGCGTATCCCCCGGAATCTTTGCATAAGCATCCTTTGTATCATCCGGGATCTGACTCTTTGAATCCTTGCTTCCCCCATCTGATTTCTTATCTGGATTTATCACGCACCCAACAAGAGAAATGGCCATGGCAGAAGTAAGGCAGATTGCTGTTATTCTTTTTATTATTCTTTTCTTTACCATTGTGTTCCATCTCCAAAACCTGAAATTTCACCGCCATCAATATATGTATAGTCTCTGTCGCCGTCAC
>CAMKMR010000042.1 GCA_946413945.1 uncultured Lachnospiraceae bacterium
ATATTAATTCGGAATTATATAATATAAAATTGTGAAAATGGATATGAAAATTGATTGATTTATACAAATATTATGAAAAAACATATGAGCACTTTCACATATGATGCAATTTTTATGCAATTTTAACGTATAAATTGCATAATATTCATTTATGAATTTAGGAGGATTTTTTATTATGAATATTGCTATTGATGGACCAGCTGGTGCAGGAAAAAGTACTATTGCAAGACTTGCTTCAAAAAAACTAGGCTTTTTATATGTTGATACAGGGGCTATGTATAGAGCAATTGCCCTTTATCTTCTTAATAATGATACTGATATAACTGATAAGGAAGCTCTTGATAAAGCACTTTCAGAAATAAGTATTGATATCGTTTATGCTGACGAAGTACAGCACGTTATCTTAAATGGAGATGATGTTTCTTCTAAAATAAGGGAAGAAAGAGTAGGAAATATGGCATCAAAGTCGGCGGCCCTTCCAGAAGTCAGAAAAAAACTGCTTTTCCTTCAGAGAGATATTGCTGCTAAAAATGATGTTATCATGGATGGAAGAGACATTGGGACCAATATACTTCCTAATGCTGAGCTTAAGATATATCTTACAGCTTCAGTTGAAGTAAGGGCAAAAAGAAGATATGATGAATTAGTTGAAAAGGGACAAAGTCCTGATATTAATATTATAAAAGATGATATTGAAAAGAGAGATTATCAGGATATGCATAGAGAGATAGCGCCTTTAAAACAGGCTGAAGATGCTGTGCTCCTTGACTCATCTTATATGACTATTGAAGAAGTTGTTGAAAAGATAATAGCTCTTAAGGAAGGAAAAAAAGCTTAATGGAAGTTATTGTTGCGAGAACTGCAGGTTTTTGTTTTGGAGTAAAAAGGGCTGTTGAAACCGCTTTTGAAGAGACAGAAAAGGCGGCAGAACAGAATATTCCGGTATATACTTTTGGAGAGATAATCCATAATGAAACAGTTACCGGAGATCTTCTTATGAAAGGTGCGAAGATCCTTAATTCTTTAGATGATATAAAGTCTATACCAAAAGATTCGATTGTTATAATAAGATCTCATGGGGTTGAAAGGAAAGTCTATGATGTAATAAAGGAGCATGGTTGCAAGATAATTGATGCCACATGTCCTTTTGTAAGCAATATCCACAGGATAGTTTCCGAAAAGTCAAAGACTGATCAGATAATCATTGTGGGTAATCCGGATCATGCTGAAGTTGTAGGGATTAAAGGGCATTGCCTCACCGAACCATTTATTATAAAAGAGCTTTCAGACGTTGAAAATTTACCCTCAAAAATAGAAAAAACAATAACAGTTGTTTCCCAAACAACATTTAATCTGAAAAAATTTGAAGAAATTGTTGAATTTTTATGCAATAAATATTATAATGTCATCGTTAGTAAAACTATATGTAGTGCAACCGAGGAAAGACAGACTGAAGCCAGGCAGTTAGCTTCGGATGTTGATGCAATGATTGTTATCGGTGGACGCAATAGTTCGAACACACAGAAATTATATGAAATTAGCAGACAGCAATGTAACAATACTTACTATATACAGACACTCGATGATTTGGATTTGACTGCTTTAGAATCCGTTAGTAGGGTAGGTATTACTGCTGGGGCATCTACCCCGAACAAAATTATTAAGGAGGTTCAAAAAGCATGTCAGAAATGAGCTTTGAACAGATGTTACAGGACGAGACTCCTGTATCAATCAGAACAGGACAGATTGTAGAAGGAAAGGTTATCGGTGTTAAGCCTGATGAGATAGTTGTAGATATACACTATAAGTCAGACGGAATCGTAACTGCAAGCGAGTATTCAAATACTCCTGTTGACCTTACTACAGCTGTGAAGGTTGGGGATCCTATCACAGTTAAGGTATTAAAAACAAACGATGGTGAAGGACAGGTTGTCCTTTCAGTTAAGAGAGTAATGGCTGAGAAGGCATATGAAGAGCTTGAAGCTGCATTCAATGCTGGTTCAGTTGTTAAGGGAAAGGTTACACAGGCTTTAACTGGTGGTCTTTCAGTAACTGTAAATGAGTGCAGAGTATTCATCCCTGCAAGTCTTGTTTCAGATACATTTGAGAAGAATCTTGAAAAGTATGTTGGACAGGAAATTGAATTCGTACTTACAGAGTTCAATCCTCACAAGAGAAGAGTGATCGGTAACAGAAAGCAGCTTCTTGTGGCTTCTAAGAAGGAAGCAGCAAAGGCTCTCTTCGATAAGATCGCTGTTGGCGATACTGTTGAAGGAACAGTTAAGAATGTTACAGATTTCGGTGCCTTCATCGATCTCGGTGGAGCTGACGGACTTCTTCACATCTCTGAGATGTCTTGGGGAAGAGTTGAGAATCCTAAGAAGATTTTCAAGGTTGGTGACACAGTTAAGTGCTTCATCAAGGAGATCAATGGTGAGAAGATTGCTCTTTCACTTAAGTTTGATGATCAGAACCCATGGCTTTCAGCTGAAGAAAAGTATGCTATCGGTAATGTTGTAACAGGACGTGTTGCACGTATGACAGACTTCGGAGCATTCGTTGTTCTTGAGCCAGGTATCGATGCACTTCTTCATGTTTCACAGATCTCTAATGAGCATGTTGAAAAGCCAGCTGATGTTTATAAAGTTGGTGATGAAGTTACAGCAAAAGTTGTTGACTTTAAGGCAGCTGATAAGAAGATCAGCCTTTCAGTAAAGGCTCTCCTTTCTAACGATAAGGAAGAGGAAGTTACTGACGCTGAGTAATTAAAAAAATTAAGTGCTGGCAGATCTTAATCTGCCAGCATTTTTTACTGTTATGTCTTAATGCATTAAACGCAGTATTAAGTAGTTATGTTAAATGCATTATTAAGTAGTTATGTTAAATGCATTATTAAGTAGTTATGCTAAACACATTATTAAGTAGTTATGTTAAAAAATGCTTGCTAATGATTATCCTTTGTGTTATAGTCTTTTATGTTGTGTAAAAAGATGGTCCGCTGCTAGACTTATGTACTTGGCAAGAACGTCTGATTAATATTTTATATTTTTGGAGGTTTGTTATGACAAACAGTGAAATCCTTAAGAGTATTGAAGATGCTCAGATGAGAAAAGAGCCACTTAATTTCCATGTTGGTGACACAGTTCGTGTTTCAGCTGAAATCAAGGAAGGCGATAAGACACGTATCCAGGTTTTCGAGGGTACAGTTATTAAGAGACAGGGCGCTAAGGCTCGTGAGACATTTACAGTTCGTAAGTTCTCTAACGGTGTAGGCGTTGAGAAGACTTGGCCAGTTAACTCTCCATTAGTTGAGAAGGTTGAAATTGTTCGTCTTGGTAAGGTAAGAAGAGCAAAACTTAACTACTTACGTGATAGAGTTGGTAAGGCTGCTAAGGTTAAGGAAATTGTTAAATAATTTTTAAAAAGTCCGACCGGGGTTTATTGTTATAGACTCCGGTTTTTTTATAATTCTGCTGTAAATCAAGTTGAGAGTACACTGACTATGAAGATTAAACACGCTGAAAGTAAAGATTTTAGCCTTAAGAAGGGCAAAACAAAAAAAATAAAAACTAATAAGACAACCTTTAGAAAAATAATGGATTTCTTCATTTTTATTTTTACGGCTGCAGTTTTAGGCTACGGGCTGGTAACATTTGTAGTGCAGACAGTTGATGTGATCGGACCTTCCATGGAACCTAGTTATCATGATGGGGATGTTGTAGTTATCAATAAGCTGATATATCTTTTTTCGGATGTAAAAAGAAATGATGTTGTGGCCGTTAAGAGAATGGAAAATGATGATTATTTTGATATCAAGAGAGTTGTTGCTCTCCCCGGGGATGAAGTAAGTGTCGCTTCTGGTAAGCTGCTCGTAAATGGTAAGCTGGCCAGTGATGAATATTTAAATGGTGATATACTTAATAAAGGAATTCTTTCTTCTCCTGTTAAATTAGGTAAGGATGAGTATTTCGTTTTAGGAGATAATACTTCTAGTAGTGAGGATTCAAGATATCAAAGTTATGGTATGGTTCAAAAGACTGATATAAGAGGCAAGGTTGTCTATGTTCTTAAGGAGAAATAAGGCGTTAATGTCTATATTCTTAAGAAGAAGTAAGGTATTGAAGGGATTTGATTATGAATATTCAATGGTATCCAGGGCATATGACAAGTGCCCGCAGGATGATGGAAGAAAATGTAAAGCTGGTCGATATTGTGATAGAAGTATTGGACGCCAGAGTGCCATTTTCAAGTAAAAATCCTGATATTGATAAACTGGCAAATAATAAATTCAGGCTTATCATTTTAAATAAGGCTGATGCGGCCGATCCTGTTGTTACTGACAGATGGATCAGCTATTATAAGGAAAAAGGCTTTACAGCTATTAAAACAGATGCCAGAAACAGAAAAGATGTTCAGAAGGTTACTGCTCTGGTTCAGAATATCTGCAAGGAGAAGATTGAAAGAGATAGAAAAAGAGGAATTATCAACAGGCCGGTTAAGGCTATGATCGCCGGTATCCCTAATTCGGGTAAGTCTACTTTTATCAATTCTCTTGCTGGCAAGGCTTCGGCAAAGACTGGAAATAAGCCTGGTGTTACAAGAGGTAAACAGTGGATAAAGGTGGCAAAGAATATCGATCTCTTAGATACACCTGGTATCCTTTGGCCTAAATTTGAGGATCAGACTGTTGGTATGAAGCTTAGTTTTATAGGTTCTATCAATGATGACGTAGTAGAAAGGCATGAGCTTTGCCTTGAGCTGCTTAATATGCTTAAAAATTTTTATTGCAATAATCTTACCGAACGATATACAATAACAAAAGATATGTCAGGGGAAGATGCCCTTGCAAAGATTGCAGATATTAGAAAATGTCTCCTTAAGGGAGGAGAACTTGATATAGAAAAAGCAGAAAGGATACTTCTCGATGATTTCAGAGCAGGAAGGCTCGGTCGAGTAAGTTTGGATTATCCTGAAGACGTGAGGTGAATTTAAGTATGGCATTTGAGAATGATGAAATGAAGGATGTTTTCTCTGGTTTAGATGATGGTTTAGATTCAAATGATAAAACTGAGATGCTTAGTTCTAAAGTTGATCAGGATTTTGATAAAATACTCAGTGAAAAAAATGAGGAAGAAAAAAATGAGGAAGAAAAAAGCGATACTGATCTTTTGGTAGATAGCGAACTTGATAAAGAAGCAGCTCGTGATGAAAAAAGAAAAAAGAAAGAACAGAAAAAAGCTCTCAAAGCTGAGATGAAGCGAATTAAGGAAGAGGAAAGAAAAGAAGCTGATAAGAATGTAAACATCGTAAAAGAGCTTTTTTCATTACTTATTTATATTGGAGCAGTTATACTCTTTTGTTATCTTATAATAACTTTTGTAGGTCAGAGAACAACTGTATCGGGTAACTCTATGAATCCGACTCTTGAATCTGGAGACAGCATTTGGATCGATAAGCTTACGTATCATTTTAAGAATCCGGAAAGATTTGATATTGTTGTTTTCCCATATCAGGGACAGGATGTTTATTATATAAAGAGAGTTATCGGACTTCCGGGTGAAACTGTTCAGATCGACGAAGCAGGTAATATCTTTATAAATGGCACAAAGCTCGATGAACATTATGGTAAAGATGTCATCAGAAACAATGGTATTGCCGGAGAGCCTATCACTCTTGGAGCAGATGAATATTTTGTCCTCGGAGATAATAGAAATGATTCGCGTGATTCACGCTGGTCTGACGTTGGTAATGTACGAAAGGCTGATATTATTGGTCGGGCAGTATTTAGACTGGCACCTTTTAAACAGTTTGGAAAATTAAAGTGATCTTAACTAGTCTGGAAAATTAAAGTAATTAATTAGATTTATTATTGCCGTGTTTTACACGGCAATTTTTGTAATGAAATAAAGTGAAGTCCAGTTAGCGTTAGCTGATTGGGGTTTTCAAATAAGGGAAGGAAGATCGATATGAATATTTCTGAGATTAAGAATAAATACGAGACAATTACTGATAAGGGAATCATGGATTATCTTAAAGAAAAAGAAGAGTTGATGGAATTTATAGAAGAGAACATCGCTGACGAAAGAAAAGGCGCAGTTAATATTATTGAAAAGGCTAAAAAAAGAGTTCTTGCTATAGATGAAGAAGTTGCAAGAGTAAAGAAGATGATGGCCTTTGAGGAAAAAAATGCTGATAAGGAATATATATGTGGTATTGATGAAGTAGGACGTGGGCCTCTTGCGGGTCCAGTGGTTACTGCGGCAGTAGTGCTTCCAAAAGGACTTGTTATTCCATATCTTAATGATTCGAAACAGGTTCCAAAGAAAAAAAGAAAAATGCTTTATGATATCATTTTAGAGAATGCTGTAGCTGCCGCGGTTGGTATTAATTCTGCTGCAGTAATAGATGAGATAGGAATAGAAAAAGCCAATAAGGATGCTATGAAACAGGCGATCGCAGGTCTTTCTGTAAAACCGGATCTGCTTCTTATAGATGCGGTTCATATTCCTGATATTTCAATTCCTCAGCTTTCTATTATTAAAGGTGATTGTCAGTCGGTAAGCATAGCTGCAGCGAGTATTGTTGCAAAAGTAACTCGTGACAGGATTATGGAAGAGATGGATGTAAAATATCCTGGATATGGCTTTGCATCCAATGTTGGATATGGTTCAGCAGAACATATAAAAGCTATAAAAGAAGTAGGACCATGCGAGATACATAGAAGAAGCTTTATCACACATTTTATTTAAATTAATTTAAAGGTGCTTATTTTAAGTAAGAAAATAATAACTTTTTTAAACGACTTAAAAAATATACGTAAAAAATATAAGGAATAAGACTTAACATTTTTCTTTCTTATTAGTATGATATTTTTTTGACATTTACATTAGTTTTATGTTATTATTGTGAACCGTAAAAAAATAAATGGCGAAAAATGAATGTTTTTTTAAAAAAACGCCAGGAAAGAGGAAAGAAATGAAAAAAAGATTTAGTGTTTTACTTCTTTGTATGATGCTTGTTCTTTCTACAATTACATCTTGCGGAAAGAATGATACAAAGTCGGCAGCAACTACAGCAACTACTGAGGCTATAACAAGTTCAGAGACAGATGTTGCATCATCAACAACTGCTTCTGCAACAGATGCCGATCATTTAAATTTAAAGGATCGCGCTGGCAATGACATAGTTGTTCCACTTGAGGTTGATACAATTGTTTCTATGGCGCCATCAACTACAAGGGTATTACTTGATCTTGGACTTTCTGATAAGATTATTGCTTGTGATACTTATTCAGCTATGTATTTTGGTTCAGAATTAAAGAAGGATATCCCACAGTTTGATATGATGAACCCTGATAATGAAGCTATTGTAAGTTTAAATCCTGATATTGTATTTACTTCAGGTATGAGTGCTTCAAAGGGAACGGATGTATTTGCTCCGGTACGTACTGCAAATATCTGTATTGCAGATATTCCATCAGCATCTTCACTTAAGGAAATCTATGAAGATATGAACTTTATAGGTATTTGTGTTGGTAAGCAGGATGAGGCTAATGAGTTATCAGATGAGATGAAAGAAATTGTTTCTAAGGTTGAAGAGATTGCAGCAACTATCCCTGCAGAAGAAAAGAAAAAAGTACTTTATGAAATCTCTACTCCAACAGCTGATTATCCTGATATTTATTCAGCTGCCAAGAATACATATATTGATGAGATAATCACTCTTATCGGTGCTGAAAATGTGGCTCACGATAATGACACGCCATGGCCTGCACTTTCAGAAGAAGCATGTATAGCTGCTAATCCTGATGTTATCATTTCAGGAGATACATATACAGCAGATCCTGTAAGTGTTATACTTGCTACTTCAGGATGGGAAAATGTAAAGGCTATCCAGGAAAAACAAGTTTACGTTATCAATGGCAATACTATTAGTCAGCCGAACCATCATGTAGCTGATTCAATTCTTGAGATTGCTAATATAATATATCCTGATTATTATGCTACAATTACAAGATAGTTGATTATCTACAAAGTTATATAGCGGCTGATCATCATAAAAAATGCAGGCACTTTATGTACCTGCATTTTTTATGATATTATAATCTGATGTAGTTTGAAACATTATAAATCATTGATGTGAGAGGTTTTTTTTCAACATTAAAAGGGTATTGCTATGAAAAAGAAGTTATCAATTAAAATTTTGATCATAATATTTTTAAGCCTTTTTTCGCTATTTCTGGGTATAAGTCTTGGCAGCGTTCATATATCTTTAGATGATTGTTTTCTTGTTATCAAAAAACATCTTTTTAATTTGAGTTATCCTGAAAATTTTAATTTTTCTCTTGATTCTATCTTATGGACTATAAGAATTCCCAGGGCGATTATGGCATTTTTTGTTGGAGGATTACTTGCGATAGGCGGAGCTGTAATGCAGAGTATATTACAGAATCCCCTTGCTTCTTCTTATACTATGGGAGTTTCAGCTGGAGCATCGCTTGGTGCAGCTTGTATGATCCTTTTTAATGCAGCTACAGGGATTCAATCGGCCTTTATGCTTCCGTTAGGAGGATTTGTTGGAAGTATCATTACTATATTTATTGTTATATTCTTTTCTTTTCAACTTGATAGAAATGTAAATAATCATACGGTTATTCTTATAGGTATGATCATTTCATTATTTGCAAATGCTATTCTAAGCCTTCTTGCATCTATTTATAGTGAGCATAGAGATAAGCTTATTCTCTGGCAGTTAGGATCATTTGTGGGTAAGAGATGGGTGCATGTTTATATAACTGCTGCCTTTAGTGTTATTGGATTTGTGGCTCTTATGTTATTTTCTAAGAGGCTTGATATTATTAGCTTTGGTGAAGAACAGGCTATGGCTTTAGGGGTAGATGCTGCAAAGACTAAGATCATACTCATAATAATAATTTCTCTTATGACAGGTGTGGCTGTATGTTTTACCGGTATAATTGGTTTTGTTGATCTTGCGGCGCCTCATTTAGTAAGAAGAGTGTTTGGCTCTAAACATAAGACAGTTCTTCCGCTTTCATATCTGGCGGGGGGTACTTTAATGGTGATTTCTGATCTTTTGGCAAGAACACTCGCTTCTCCAAGAGAATTGTCAGTTGGTTGTATAACTGCGTTTATCGGCGCTCCATTTTTTATATGGATATATTTTGGAGGAAGAAGAAAATGAGTATCATTTTAAAAAATGTAAGTAGTGCTTATGGTAAAAAGATTAAGAAAAATGCAGTGAATAAAGTGTGTGCTGGAAGTAGGGCAGGGAATGATTTTTTAAATATTGAAAATACTGTAATAAATTCTAAGAATGAAGAAGGTGTTTTGGATGGTTTTATATTACAGGATATCTCATATGAATTTGAAACAGGAAAAAGTCTTGCTGTTTTAGGACAGAATGGCAGCGGTAAGACTACACTTTTAAGAACTATAGCCGGTCTTATCAGCTATGAAGGAGAAATACTTATTGATGGTAAAGATCAAAGAAAGATGAAAAGAGAGGAAATTGCTTCAAAGATCGGTTTTTTCTCTCAGATACAGGATGTTAATTTTTCGTTTTCTGTTTATGATACAGTTATGCTTGGAAGATACATTTATTCTAAGCATGGGCTTAAAGGACCTTCTAAAGAAGATAAAGAAAAAGTGAATGAAGCTCTTGAAAGAACAGGACTTTATCAGATCAAAGACAGGATGATCGATGAATTATCAGGTGGACAAAGGCAGAGAGTATTTCTTGCCAGAACCTTTGCGCAGGATACTCCCTATATTTTATTAGACGAGCCTACAAATCACCTGGATATTAAATATCAGTCACAGATAATGGATTATCTAAAAGAATGGGAAGAGGAAAGTGAACGTCATACTTTGATCGGAGTTTATCATAATATTGAGATAGCATGTAAAACAGCTGAGAATCTTATTTTTCTTAAAGATGGTAAATTGCTTGCATCAGGAAAAAAGAAAGATGTTCTAAGCAAGGAATTACTGTATAATATATATGGCGTTGATGTGGCTGCTATATTAGAGGAGAATTATAAGGCGTGGGCAGATCTTATAAAATAAAATCAGCGCTAATGAAAAATACTGACATGAGCATTTTTATGTTAGTATATTAAGGATAAATTCCGCAGAGGGGGATGTAAAGGTAATTTGAAGGTTAATAAAAGACAGCTGGGTACTTCTAAGGAAGAGGAAGCAGCTAGATATTTATATGATAAGGGTTATGTAATAATAAAAATGAATTTTAGGACAAGAAGTTCTGAAATTGATATAATAGCTAAGGAAAAGAATACATATGTATTCATAGAGGTTAAATACAGGAAAGATGAATCCTGTGGAAATCCTCTTGAAGCAGTTACTCCTGCAAAACAAAGAAGGATAAGGATGGCGGCCTTATATTTTCTTGAGGATA
>CAMKMR010000043.1 GCA_946413945.1 uncultured Lachnospiraceae bacterium
AGACCTGCTGCACCTGCACCTATTACAATAATGTCATACATAATAATCTATCCTTTTTAAAAAAGGTTCAGAAAACGCGTTCTGAACCTAAAAATCAAAATCTCTTACTCAGCTTTAAAACCTGATGTATTCTCTGTTTCCATAACACAGATACATGTCTTACCAGGATTAAGAGTCATCTCTGAACCATCTTCAAAAGTCCAGTGTGTTACACTTTCTTCGCTATCTTTGCTCCAGTTAACAGGAACATATTTTCCATCAGTGCAAAGATATCCGCTACCTGATCCAACAAAATCCACATTAAGATATCCATGTGAATCAAGCACCTGATGATCACAGAACTGAACTAATACATTCTTAAAATGCAACTGATTTCCAGTCTGATCATCATAATGTGTATCACCATACTCAAATCTGTTATACTCTTTTGATTCTGTATTATATTCAAACCATGGATCAGAATAATCATTATGGTAGATAGTTACCTTATTTGCATTTTTACCATCTTTTAGAGGAGTATCTTCTTCATTAAAAGTATAAGGTTTCTGATACCAGTCATGATGTGTCTTAGAATAACCAAGCTTATCTATCTGACTATCAATACCATCTGCTGAAATATAAGCATTATGAGGAGCTACTCTTTCAGGATCTCTATAGAAACCGCCATCATAAAGACCATTTATATTTTCATTATGAGGATAACTATAAGCATCATCCTGCGCATATACTGACCAGCCGAAATGAACATATACTGCATCATATTCAGCCGCTTTTCTAAGATAATAATGTCTTGCAGATCTTACAGGTCCTATCTTTGTAAGTCCAGAATAATCTGAATAGATTGCCATAAGACGAGTAATTCCGCCTTCAACAAGACAGTCATATACAATATCAGCTTTTTCAATGTTAGACTGAGGAAGTGCAACATCAATATTATTGATCATTATAGCAACCGGTCTCTTCTGGTTCTGTTCCGGAGTTATCCATGAACCATTCAGATCGCTCTGCACAAGTCCTTTATGCTTATCAATAGTTGGTTTTTCATCTGTTATCATTGGGCTGTCAGTTAATGTGACAGTAACAGCCGGTGTTTCAGGTTCCTTTTCTGTAGTAACTTCTTCTTTCTTTCCACAACCTGAAAGAAGGCTGAGACCCATTACCGATACAAGAATTGCTGATAAAATTTTTTTCTTACGCATAATCTCTAGTATATCCCCTTTGATTTAATATTTCGTCCTGCAGCTTCTCCATTTCGATTCTTTGATCATCTGTCATATGATCATAACCGAACAAATGAAGCATACTATGTGCCGTGAGGAAAGCAAGCTCTCTTTTCTCACTGTGACCATAATCTTTTGCCTGAGATGTAACTCTGTCAAGATTAAGAACAATATCTCCCAATAACATTTCCCCAGTTTCAGGATTAAAATATTCAGCAGGATTTTCTTCCACTAATGAAAGGTCTGCTGGCATATTAAAATCCAGCATAGGAAATGAAAGAACATCAGTTGGCGCATCAATCCCTCTTTCAAGCTTATTTATCTCATGAATACCATCATTATCTGTATAGATAACTTCAACTTCACATTCATAGGGACATTTAAGAAAATCAACGCTATAAGTAATGACATCTTTTATGATCCTGTTAAATACTTCTGGAATAATTCGATCTGTTTCTTCAGTTATTGTGATAGTCATAGACACCCTTCCTGACTTTTTAAGATATTGTTAGTCAAATAACAATCTTTATTATTATACTACTCCTGGCAGATAAAATAAAGATTCTTTTTTCTGCCTGTTTTTTCGTTCATTATCTTTTATGCTAATTTTTTTTGTTATATCTCTTAGTTCTGTAATTATTATTCTGCTCATTAGCAAATCCTGGATTTTTCTTTTCATAGCTTTCGTATGCTTCAACTATCTTTTGAACAAGAGGATGCCTTACAACATCTTTACTAGTAAGCTGGCACACGGCAATACCTTCAATATTTCTAACAACTTTAAGCGCAGTATCAAGACCAGAGACCATTCCCTGGCTTAAATCCTTCTGAGAAGCATCACCAGTAATAATAGCCTTAGAACCAAAACCAATACGGGTAAGGAACATTTTCATCTGAGCAGGAGTTGTATTCTGAGCCTCATCAAGAACTATAAATGCATTATCTAAAGTACGTCCTCTCATATATGCAAGAGGCGCAACTTCAACCAGGCCTTTCTCCATATTTTTCTGAAATGTCTCTGCCCCCATTATTTCATATAACGCATCATATAAAGGTCTTAAATAAGGATCTATCTTGCTCTGCAAGTCACCTGGTAAAAAGCCAAGTTTTTCACCAGCCTCAATTGCTGGTCTGGTTAAAATGATCCTTTCAACTTCATTTCTCTTAAATGCTGTAATTGCTTTAGCCATTGCAAGATAAGTTTTTCCAGTACCGGCAGGTCCTGTTCCAAAGACTATCATATTTTTATCAATTGCTTCCACATATTTTCTCTGGCCAAAAGTTTTAGCTTTAACAGCTCGCCCGGCAATGGTATGGCATATCACCCCGCTTTCAGCAAGCTCACTTGCTTTATTCTCACTTCCATCAAGCTTTAGTGAGATTGCATAATCTACACTCTGTTCTGTAATATGTTCTTTTTTTTCTGCCATTTTAACAAGATCTAATATCACATCAACCGCCTTCTCCACCATAGACTCTTCGCCAGATATGATAAGGTTTTCTCCTCTTGTCACATAATCTACAGAAAATGTTTTTTCAATCTTTTTTATATAACTATCAAACTGCCCAAAAATTGCCTGCATGATATCCTGCGGCATATCAAGGCTTCTTTCAGTAAATTCCATCTAACAATGTCTCCTTTAAAAGTAAAATTACCGACCTAAAGATTATAACACATATTTAATTAAAGACTCTAGTAATATAAAAAATCCCAGGGAATTTCCCTAGGATCTTAAAATAATAACTTATTTAAACTTGCGCTTTCTTGCAGCCTCAGACTTTTTCTTACGTCTTACTGATGGCTTCTCGTAATGCTCTCTCTTACGAATTTCCTGCTGGATACCAGCCTTAGCACAATTTCTCTTAAATCTACGAAGAGCGCTATCTAATGTTTCGTTTTCTTTAACTATTACGCTTGACATTTAACTTTTTCCCTCCCTCCAGTTGTGAAGTTTACTGTGCTGTAAACAACTGTTTGGGTTTACAAAAATCGCACATTTGCTATTATAACATAAATGTTATGTAAGTCAACCAGATTTTTAATAAGTTTTATTTTTTTTAAAAAACACTGTAAGGTCTCATTTTTTAAGTTATTATATAACCTGGGTCTTAACTTCTTCTACCCCAGCATTAAGAGCATCAGCAATCTTTGATGCATCCTTACCACCGGCCTGAGCCATGTTAGGACGTCCACCACCGCCGCCTCCAACGATTGGAGCAATCTTTTTAATGATATTTCCGGCATGAACTCCTGAAGCAACAGCATCATCACTTGCCATAACAATAAGACTTACCTTATCGCCCAAGTCTGATGCCATGATGATAACAGCCTTACCAAGTTTAGCCTTATAATCATCACCAAGAGTACGAAGGGCATTTGGATCGATTCCCTGAACTGCCATAGGAAGAACCTTAATATCACCAACTTCTACAACAGCATCATCAGCATTTGAAGCAGCAGCCTTAGCAATCTTATCCTTAAGAGAGTTATTCTCTGACTGAAGAGCTTTTACCTCATCAAGAAGTGCCTGAATCTTTTCTGAAAGTTTGAAAGGCTCTGTCTTTAAAAGCTTAGCAGCCTCTAAGAATCTACTTTCAATATCATTATAATACTCTATAGCGCCTGTAGATGTAAGAGCTTCGATACGTCTTACTCCGGCAGCAACACCAGCTTCAGATACGATCTTAAATGTACCTATTACTGAAGTATTCTTAACATGAGTACCACCACAAAGTTCTACTGAGAAGCCTCCCATATTTACAACTCTAACTGAATCGCCATATTTTTCTCCGAATAAAGCCATAGCACCGGTTTTCTTTGCTTCATCAAGAGTCATTACATTTGTTTCAACTGTAAGATTTGCTGCAATCTCTTTATTTACAATAGCTTCAACCTGTCTTATCTCATCAGAAGTCATTGCCTGATTATGGCTGAAGTCGAAACGAAGTCTTCCTTCTGTTACAAGAGAACCTGCCTGTTCAACATGATCTCCAAGTACCATCTGAAGAGCCTTCTGAAGAAGGTGAGTTGCACTATGATTCTTTGAGATAAGTCCTCTTCTTTTTGAATCAACTGAAAGTTTTACGTTATCGCCATTCTTAAATTCACCAGCTTCAACATATCCAATATGAGCTGTCTTTTTTCCTGCAACATGAAGAGTATCTTTAACAACAAATTTTGCATTTCCACAAGTGATGACACCAGTATCACCGATCTGACCACCCATTGTTGCATAGAATGGAGATTTCTCTACGATAATAGTAGCTTCATCACCTGAATTTAATGTATCACAAGTCTCATCACCGCGAACGATAAAGATTATCTTACTTTCTGTTTCAAGTTCTGTATAACCTGTAAATTCAGTATCGTTATAATCTTTGATCGCTTCAAATACCTTAGAATCAGTTGAAAGCTTAGCTGAGAAATTCTGATTCTCTCTAGCCTTTTGCTTAGCTGATTCCATAGCTTTATTAAAGCCTTCCTCATCAACCTTAAGGCCTTCTTCTGCAGCCATTTCTACAGTAAGTTCGATTGGGAAGCCAAATGTATCATAAAGATAGAATGCAGATTCTCCATCGATTAAACCTGATGCTTTCTTTTCATCGAGGATCTTCTTAAATTCCTTCATGCCATTTTCAAGAGTGCTTTCAAATCTTACAATTTCCTTATCAAGCTCACTTAAAATGAATTCGCGGTTCTTTACAAGAAGTGGATAGCTGTCATCATATACTTCATCGATATAGATCTTAGCAAGATCAAGGAGATTATCCTTATTAAGACCAAGAGTACGTCCATGACGAACTGCTCTTCTGATAAGACGTCTTAATACATATCCAGCACCTACATTTGAAGGAAGAAGCTTTGCTGAGTCACCGATAAGCATAACACTTGTACGCATATGGTCAGCAAGTACTCTCATAGACTTTGTAAGTTTTTCATCTTTTCCATACTCTGCTCCTGAAATCTTTTCAATAAAAGCAATAGCTGAGGTAAAAAGATCAGTTCTATAAACATCTTTAGTTCCGTTAAGGAAGGCAAGGATTCTTTCAAGTCCCCATCCTGTATCTACATTCTTCTGTTTAAGTGGTGTAAGATGTCCATCCTTATGCTTCTCGTACTGCATAAATACATCGTTACCAATTTCTGTATACTTACCACAGTCGCAGCCAGGGCCACAGTTAGGACCACAATCAGGAACATCTGCGATATAGAACATTTCACTATCTGGTCCGCATGGTCCGTATTCAAGTCCCCACCAGTTATCCTCAGCTGGAAGATAATAGATATTTTCTTTCTTAAATCCAGATTTAATACGGCACTCTGCTCCCTCTTCATCTCTTGGAGCATTTTCGTCACCAGCAAAAACTGTTGATGCAAGATGATCAGGATCAAAACCGAAAACCTGAGTAAGAAGTTCAAAACTCCATTTACAACGATCTTCCTTGAAATAATCTCCAAGGCTCCAGCTTCCCATCATTTCGAAAAATGTTACGTGGCTCTTATCACCAACAGAATCTATATCATTTGTACGAACGCAGCCCTGCACATTGCAAAGCCTAGTTCCCAAAGGATGTTTTTCTCCTAAAAGATATGGCATAAGAGGCTGCATACCGGCTACGTTAAACATAACACCTGTTGAACCATCTGATACAAGTGAAACCGCACCTACATCTACATGTCCTCTTTCTTTGTAAAATTCAATCCATGTCTTTCTGAGTTCTTTTGAAGTAAATTGTTTCATCCTATTTTTTTCCTTCCTAAGTTTATAAAGTTACTTAAATTTACTGCTTTTCTCTTTCGGCAAGTTCTTTAGTCACATCGTCCCATGTCATGTTTTTCTCAACCATTATAGTCATTAAGAAATACATAAGGTCCGAAATTTCAAACTTTAAGTCTTCTGGATCAGGATTTTTAGCCTTGATTATAACTTCCGTAGCCTGATCGCCGAATTTACTAAGCATCTTATCTATTCCTTTATCAAATAGATAATTCGAATATGATCCCGCCTTTGGATTCTTACGTCTATCAGCGATAGTATCATAAACATCCTTAAATACTGTAAGCGGATTCTTATCATTATACTCCTTTTTAACTAATGGAGTAAAGAAACAACTTCTATTTCCTGTATGGCAGGCTGCACCTATCTGGGATACCTTTGCAAGGATGGTGTCCTTATCGCAGTCTATATCTAATGCCTTAACAAACTGATAATGTCCGCTGGTATCACCCTTGATCCATAATTCCTGTCTTGATCTGGAATAATAAGTCATTCTGCCTGTTTCAATAGTCTTATTAAATGATTCCTCATTCATATAAGCCATCATAAGTACCTGACCGTTTTTATAATCCTGTACGATACATGGCACAAGTCCTTTATCATCCTTCTTAAAATCTGCAAAAGATATCGCACTTTCAAAAAGATTGACAGGAACATTTTCCTTACGACATGACTGCTTTATGCTCATAACATCATGTCTTGCAAGATTATATAATGAAATGGCTTCTGCTGAAGTTTCTGACATGATGCGGGCAATCTTTTCTTCTTCAGTTGAATAAGAAGAGGCTATAACAGATATGCCAACTTCATTTCTTATCTTTTTAACTAAATCAATATATTCATCTATATTATCATAATGAAGTAAAAGAAGTTCTCCTGCTCCATTTTCCTTTAAAAGTTTTGCATAAGATACAGGATCCTGGCAAGTTGAAAGATCGATTGTAACTACGATCCTCTCTGATCCGAATCTGTCTGAACTTTCTCTTACAATGGAGATATCATTAAGAGGAGCTGACTTCATGCAAACCTTTGAAGCACCGGCATAAAGAAGCTTCTTAACATCTTCAAGCTTTCTAACTCCACCGCAGGCAATAAGCGGAATATCTATCATCGCAGTAATTTCCTTTATGACTGCTACGTTATCTTCAAGGCCTTCTCTTGTTGCGGTGCTGTCAAAAAATGCTATAGCATCTGCACCAGCATCATTATAGAAAAGTGAATCCTCTAAAGGATTTTCCATAGTAACACATGTAATGATCTTTTTATACATAATAGCTTACCTCCTTAAAGATAGAGTCTATAAAGAACCCTTTGTGGAAAAAACTTTTCCCTCAAGTCTTGGGTCAAATCTTACAGCTTCACTAAGTGCATTCGCAAAAGCTTTAAATGACGCTTCGATTATATGATGATTATTAGAACCTGTGATCTGACTGAGATTTATATTCATTTCTGCTGCATAAGATACAGCGTAAAAGAATTCTTTTACCATCTCAGTATCAAAATCTCCAACTTTTGGAACATCAAGTTTAAGATCATAAACAAGATAAGGTCTACCAGAAAGATCTACAGCACAAGCTATAAGACTTTCATCCATAGGCATCATAAAACCTGCATATCTTCTGATGCCTGCCTTATCTCCTACTGCTTCTTTGATAGCTTTACCAAGAACGATTCCTACATCTTCAATTGTATGATGAGAATCTACATAAAGATCGCCTTTACATTTTACCGTAAGATCAAAAAAGCCATGTCTTGCAAAGCTGTTTAGCATATGGTCAAAAAAGCCGATCCCTGTATCAATATCACCCTTTCCACTTCCATCTAAATTCAGACTAAGCGAAATATCGGTTTCATTTGTTTTTCTTTTTACTTCAGCAATTCTATCTGCCATATTAATCCCCCTTTATAAAGCTTAGTCTTCTTCGTTTTCAAATCTTACAGCAATTGAATTTGCATGAGCAGTAAGCTGCTCGGCTGTTGCAAATTTCTCAATATCTTTATGAACAGCCTTTAAAGCCTCTTTTGAATAACTGATGATACTTGATTTCTTAATAAAATCATCTACCCCAAGAGGCGAGAAGAATCTGGCAGTACCATTTGTAGGAAGAACATGGTTTGGTCCTGCAAAATAGTCTCCGAGAGGCTCTGAAGAATAAGGGCCAAGGAACATAGCGCCGGCATTCTTAATCTTTGTCATAGTCTCAAATGGATTAGCAGTTAAGATCTCCATATGTTCAGGAGCAATCTCATTTGCTGTATCAATAGCTTCTTTCATTGTATCTGTAAGAAGGATATATCCGAAATTATCGAGAGATTTCTGCATTATTTCTTTTCGCTCAAGACGGTCAACAAACTTATCAACCCATTCAGAAACCTCATTTGCAAGCTTTTCGCTGGTTGTAACAAGTATTGCTGAAGCAAGCTCATCATGTTCAGCCTGTGAAAGAAGGTCTGCAGCAACATATTCTGCATTTGCTGTTTCATCAGCAAGAACAAGGACTTCACTAGGACCTGCGATTGAATCAATTGAAACATGTCCAAAGACTGTACGCTTTGCCATAGCAACAAAGATATTACCTGGTCCTACAATCTTATCTACCTTTGGAATAGATTCTGTTCCATAAGCAAGTGCAGCAATTGCCTGTGCTCCGCCACACTTAAAGATCTTATCAACTCCAGCTTCATTTGCTGCTACAAGAGTAAGTGGATATACTTTTCCCTCCTGATTACATGGAGTACACATGATGATATTTTCAACACCTGCAACTTTTGCAGGAAGTACATTCATTAAAACTGTTGAAGGATAAGCTGCCTTACCGCCCGGAACATATACACCTGCATATTCAATAGCTGAGATCTGCTGTCCTAAGATGATACCATCCTCTTTTGTTGTTATCCAGCTGTTTCTCTTTTGCAGCTCATGGTAACTCTTTATATTAACAATGGCTTTCTTTATTACATCTATAAGTTCAGGATCAACTTCACTATAAGCTGCACTTATCTCTTCCTTGGTAACCTGAATATTAGAAGCATTAATATCAGCTTTATCAAATTTCTTTGTATAGCTAAAAAGAGCTTCGTCACCGTGCTGATGGATATCTTCAACTATCTCTTTTACAGTCTTTTCATAAGGACCATAATTATCCGGAGTTCTTTTCAGAAGATCTCTCATTAAGTTCTGCTTTGATGCTGCATCAAGTTTTACGATTCTCATATTAATCTCCTTTATATTTTAGTTATTTACTTTAAGTATTTCATTAAGATCTGTAAGGAACTTTCTGATCCTTTCATGTTCCATCTTAAGAGATACCTGGTTTACTACGATCCTTGCTGAAAGAGGACATACCTCTTCAAGTACTGTAAGACCATTTTCTTTTAAAGTTGATCCAGTTTCAACTATATCAACTATCACTTCTGAAAGTCCTACAATAGGAGCAAGTTCAACAGATCCATTAAGCTTTATTATCTCAACAGTCTGATTCTTTTTATTTGTAAAATAAGACTTGGCAATATTTGGATATTTACTTGCAACTCTTATTATCTCATTCTTTTTAAGAAGCTCTCTTGCAGATTCAGGTCCGCAGACACACATACGGCATTTTCCAAATCCAAGATCCATAACTTCATAAATGTTTCTTCCCTCTTCAAGTATAGTGTCTTTACCAACTACACCAATGTCAGCGGCGCCATACTCTACATATGTAGGAACATCACTTGGCTTAGCAAGGAAAAATCTAAGCCCTAATTCTTCATTTGTAAAAATAAGCTTTCTTGTATCTTTGTCTTTCATCTCATCACAAGAGATTCCAATCTGTTCAAAAAGTTCCATAGATTTTTTAGCAAGACGGCCCTTTGCTAATGCAAATGTAAGATAACGCATATTAGATTTCCTCCTTTAAGTCTGAGATCATTATAGTCTTTTCTTCATCATTAGCAGTGTTATAAACCACTACTGACTCACCGCCGAGGAAATAATATATCTTCTCAACTTCATTTTTCTTTGCATAAGCTTTATACTCATCAAAATCATGTCTTTTTGACTTTCTTATAAGTTCTGTCCTTCTATCCTTGTTTCTTAGACTCTCACCAAATTTAATGGCATTTTCCTGATCATCAATATTATAAAGGATAAGGGTTATATCCCTTTCTATTTCCTTATCTAAATGCTGTCTGCTAAGTGCCATAAGCAGTTCGTCAATTACTACTGCAAAACCAATAGATGGCGCATCCTTACCGAACTGTGGAAGAAGGTTATTATATCTTCCGCCTTTAACGATAGCATCACCAGTACCATAGGTATAACCTGAGAATACAATGCCTGTATAATAGTCATAGCCATTAAGAGTTGAAAAATCGAAATCAATATATTTTTCATATCCATAATATGAAATAGCCT
>CAMKMR010000044.1 GCA_946413945.1 uncultured Lachnospiraceae bacterium
TTTATGTCAACCGGGTTGTAGTTTATTTTTCAACTACAATAATGCAGTTCGAATCTGGGAATTCCTTATCAAGTTCCACCAGTGGTGACAAATGTTCCCTATACCCCTCTTCAAAAAACTGTTTTGCCTCAATGACATTTGCCCCAAGCTCATCGAAAAACTCCTTATATTCCCTCATAGTCATATAACCAAACTGTTCCTGAACTTCATGGGCGTAAGACTGAATTCCCCAGGTGTAAGTATAAAGAAATTCCCGCATAAAATTTATGTCTCCACAAACGCTCTCCCCCTCAATCTCAAACTCTCTCTTAATCTCCTTTAATCCCTTGAAATCATTTACATAATTTTTAAAGAAGTCCATCCCTTCTTTTGTTTTAAATGTAACCTTAAGCTTTTCTTTTGAGTCAGTTTTTATTCCATCTCTTATAATGATCCTTCCGCCTTTTTTCAAGGATTCGTAAGCATTTGAAAGAGCTTTCTTTACACTATCTATATTGAATTTTCCATCTTTCGTATCGGTATAAGAATAAACTTCATGCAAGATTGAAGAGAAAATGATAGATGTTGCCTTTCTCTTTTCCTCTTCTACACTTCCGAAGAAAAGCGGTCCCTCCACGAAATTATGTCTCATCACTGACCAGTTATGGTTTTCACGCTGTTTTTTATTTGTAAGGGTTTCGATTACATTTTCACTGATGTCTGTTCCGAGTATTTTCTTGTCCGGATATTTATTTTCAAGAAGATCAAGCAGCACGCCTCCGCCTGAGCCAACATCGACAATCTCATCTCCCACAGCAAAATCCACTATTGATTCCTTCGTTGATTCGTCGGCATCATTCATGACAGAAAGGTAGGAATCCTCATTATTAAGCCTGTCAAATTCATCTCTTCTAAAATGGAACATATCAAATATCATGATTATGCTCTTCTCATAGCTAAGGATTCCCGAACGCTCCGCCTCGACGCAGAAGTCACATAACTTCTCTGCCGCCGCAGAAAACTTGAAGCTTACTGTAACTGTGTTACCAGCCACTCCGGTTTTTGACTCCCTGCATACTGCCGGGCAATCTCCAACTACAGCGCTTGTTGCCTGCACCGCCTCGTCGGCTCCTGACTCCCATCTAACACCACATCTCTTACTCTCGCAATCACCGGTTAAGTTATCTACTCTCTCAACCACAAGCCCCACATGGGTTGAATCCCCTGTTTCTAAATAATGCTCAATTATTCTCTTTTTATACACATTTATTGACTTAATTCCATAATAATCATAATAAAGAACATCCTGAACAGGTTTAAACTTAAGCTGTTCAAAATCATTTCCAGCCTTTTCAAATACCAATTCAAGAATTTTCAAAATGTCCTTTGGAGCAAAACATCCAAGAGACGATTCAAAATACCAAAGATCAATGTGACGATTAAAAATATTGTTTTCAAAGAAAGTAACATTTTCCTTACTCTTTTCTGGATCTGCGGCATCCAGCATCTTTGGGCAAAGCCTTCGAAGCCTTTCATTTGAAGTAAATGGCTCAATTTTTTTATTGATTATTCCATCAATTATTTTTTCAACATCTTCCTTAACACGGCACCAGATATCATTACTAACAGCCGCAATGATACATTTGTTAAGAAGAAGCAACATAGCTTTAAACCGCTCTTTTCCAAATGTATCCACCAGGCCATACAACTCCTTATTAAGTTTTGCATCGCAAGCCACCTCGCCGCGAATCGCCTGGCCTATCAGGCCGTGAGAGGCTATAAGTTTATAGGTGCACTGGCAAATGTTACTGTCCTCATAAGGTGAGATATCATTTTGGTAAATTTCAGCCGATGCAAGGTTATGAATTTCAAGATCATAACCCATTTTCTTCCAGCTCTCTCTATCATTTAAGCTTCCACATTTAGAAACTTCAGACCATTCAAGAACCGACTTAATTATCTTTAATTCTTTTGGAGATAGTTTTTCTAAAGAATAACTTGTTGCTTCATTTGATTTATAACTTTCCTCAAGCTCCGAATCAAATATTTCAAGAGTCTTAAGCACATATTCCAGAACCTCGTTGCCTGTAATCAATGATACACTCTTAACTCTTTCCAAATTTACAGACGTAGAATTTCCGTAAGAAAGATAGTCAAACCACTTCTTTCTTGCTTTGATTTCTTCTATTTTCATCATTTGTCTCCTGTTTTATCTGATAAAGCTTGTTGCCTGCCATGGCTCCTTCTCTGGCAGTCCGTATTTTTCTTTTCCAAGAGCAATGCTCCTCATTAAAAATGTCATATTTCTCGCAAGTGTTCTCATAGTCTGAAGTCCTTCTAAATCTTCACTAGCCTGTCCTATTTCCCTGCCATGAATGCTGTTCCAATATTGGCTGGATGCAACCGGCATTCCGCTGATCGTAAAATATTTATTCAGCTCGTCAAATGTTGCTGAAAGTCCGCCTCTTCTTGCTGAGACTACGCTTGCTCCAACCTTCATAGTCTTATTGAAATTTGTACTATAAAAAAGTCTGTCAAGGCAGGCAATAAGAGTGGCATTTGCTGATGCATAATAAACAGGAGAAGCGATCACAAGTCCATCAGCTTCCTTAAATTTAGGCACAAGTTCATTTACCACATCATCAAAGACACATTTGCCGTTGTCACGGCAGGAACCACAGGCGATGCATCCCCTGATAGCTTTATTTCCAACCTGAACGACTTCGGATTCAACTCCTTCCGCCTCAAAAACCTTAACCATTTCATTTAATGCTATACTTGTGTTTCCTCCAACTCGAGGACTTCCATTGATCATTAAAACTTTCATTTTGCCTCCTCTCAATGTCTCCAACATCCTGGATTTTCGGCACATGGCCCACCCTGGTCAACATAAAAATGAGCCACAGTTCCCGGAATGAGCCATGATCCCGGAACCTAGGTTCAAAAAATGAGCCACAGTCCCCGGCACCTAGGTTCAAAAAATGGCCACAGTCCCTGGCACCCAGACCAAAAATTATGTTAATTTAAAAGCAATGTTTATTGCGTAATCACAATGCTTTTATCTGTTTACATAAAAACATGGACCATAGTGCCTGGCACTATGGTCCACTACACTCTATGGTCCATTATAGCAAAAAACAAAATGTGATAAAATAACCCTGTATTGAGTTTTTCTTCATTTTACCCATGAAAGATTAGCAATTAGTCTGCAATATATAGAAGATTATCCTGATGAGTTTTTCTTCATTTTCCCATGAGAGATTAGCGGCTCTTCTTCCCGCGCTTCTCATAGTCTCGGCTGATTTCCTCATCCCAGTCACTATTATCCAACTCCTCACAAACCCTCATGCTATCGGCCTTCATAACTGAACAAACTGCCTTGGAAACCCCGGCAAATACATTTGCTGTCCCTTCTTCATCGCAAACATAGTTTACTGTTCTCTCTCTTCTTATTCCAAACTTGCTTGCTTCAGCGTATGCGTCAATATTCGCTCCGATGAAAATAAACTCCCAACCATATTTTTCCTGCTGGCGCTTAACCATTTTCTCAATCTTCTCGCGCGAGTACCTGCTGCTGGCATTTTCCATTCCATCCGTTGTAATGATGACGATAGTCTTATCAGGCCTATCTTCCTTCCTTGCATATTTATGCACATTCCCGATATGATGGATTGCCCCACCAACAGCGTCGAGAAGCGCCGTACATCCCCTTACAAAATACTGCTCATCTGTCATTTTTTCGATCTTATCTATCGGAACTCTGTCGTGAATAACCTCGCTGACATTATCAAAGAGAACCGTTGAAACCAGCGCCCTCTCCCCTGTCTTCTTTTGTTTCTCCATCATAGAATTGAAACCACCGATAGTATCTGCCTCCAGCCCTGCCATTGACCCTGATCTGTCTAAAATGTAAATAATTTCTGTTAATCCTTTGCTCATATTCATTTCCTCCTGATTTCATCTTTTATCTTGCATGAAATGACTCTTCAACCTGCAATAACATTTTGTGGTTTTGTTTGATTCATGCTATGTTTTTCTTGTTTTGATGATCTTATTCTAACGAAAATGAAGCAAAAAAAGGTCAACCCGAAGGCGACCTTTTAATTATAATTTTAGTAACTTATTTGAATTCTTATATTTAATTCTATTGTAAAAAATCCAGACTCTCCATCTAAATAGTAGATAAAGGGTCAAGGCCATAGTCAAACAACACAATATCGATTTTTAAAACATTGTAATCCTCATGCTCGATGAAATATCCCACCACCGCATCCGTTTGCGATATCGGAGACAGAGCATAGCCTGCGATCCTAAGAAAATCCACAGTTTCATCCATGTTTAAATGAAGCCCCACAGCTAAAGCAAGCATTTTTCCCTTTGATGGCTTAACCTGACCTTTAAGCAACTTTGAAAAATATTGCTTGGAAATGTTTGCTGCAGCGTAAACCTCAGAATTCTTAAGCCCTTTTTTATTTATCAGCATCTGCAAATGTTTCTCAAATGACTCTTTATATATCCCTTTCAAAACATCTTCCAGTGAATTATTTGCGACTGCTCTGCCCTCTATCCCGGCCATCGCCGCTGCTCCAAGCTTGGCACATCTTTCAGTATCTGCCTGGGACAAATTGCCTGCTTCTTCGTCCTGAATATTTTTAGGCGCCACACTGTCACTTGCATCCCATGTGTTTTCTGCGCATCTGTCTCTCGCAGCTTTCTTTCCAGCAATTCTACTAAAGAGCATCCTGACCGGAGAACTTTTCTTCTTATTATCCTGAGGTGCTTTCTCCTCATCCGGTGTGCTATCCCTGCGTTGTCCGAACTCTTGCATACTTTCCCTCGTATGGGGGATTTTCTCCTCGTCCGGTGTGCTATCCCTTAGTTGTCCGAACTCTTGCATACTTTCCCTCGTATGGGGGATTTTCTCCTCAGCAAGAGCCATTTTCACATAGCTGTCATCTATATAGCTTGATACTTCATCAACAATCTCGCCTGATATCTTAACTGACTCATCACCAAAAACAACAAGAGTTATGTCAATTTCATGTTCTTCTAAGAAAGATGTAAACGCATCTACTGCAATCTGAATACCTGTTTTCTGCGGAAAGCCATAAGTTCCTGTAGAAATCACCGGAAATGCGATAGACTCACATCCATTTTCAAAAGCAAGATTTAAAGCTTTGTCGTAACATTTTCTAAGGATTGCTTCCTCGCCCTTGCTGGCATTTTCCCAGCGAGGACCACTCACATGTATAATGAACTTTGCCTCTAGATTAAAAGCCTTTGTGATTCCAACCTCTCCGGGCGACAGGTAACCGATCTTTTCACGTTCAGCCAGGAGATTTTCCATCCCCGCTGCTTTATAAATTGCGTAGTCTACGCCACTTCCCACTGCAACCTCAGGATTTGCCGTATTTACTATAGCATCCGCCTTAATTTTTGTAATATCATTACGAATTATATGAAATGGCATATTCCCTCCCAATCATTCAATAACATCAAGTCGGTTAACATAAAAATGAGCCACTGCCCCCGGGACCATGGTCCATTTTTATGTTAACTTAGATCCACTGGTATTTTTTCAAATCAACTTTTCCATTAATAACTTCTACTCCCTCGGCCGAAAGAAGCTCCGCCTGTCTGTTTGCCCCACCAAAAGCAAATGCCCCTGACAGTTCCCCTTTAGAATTAACGACTCTAAAACAAGGAATATTTTCCGGATCAGGATTTTTATGTAAAATGTTCCCTACCGCCCTTGCCATTTTTTTATCTCCTGCAAGCTCAGCAATCTGACCGTAAGTAGCAACATTTCCGTAAGGTATCATTTTAACTGCATCATATATTTTTCGGGCAGGCGAATAACTGATCAGGTCATAACTCTCGGCTATCATCGCTCTAATATCTTCCTCAGGAACACTTCCATCCAAAATCACCGTATTCCAATGCAATTTATTCTGATGGTATCCGGGAACCACAGACTTATATAACTTTCTCCAGAAAAATGCTTTATCCGGGTCAACCTTCAGGTTCAGGTTCATAAAACCGTCCTTTTCATAAGTCCAAAGAAATGCCTTATTATTACCCTTATATCTGACCAGCTGCCAATTATCATCATGAAATGGAGCGTCCTGAAATGTATCAGGGAAACTCAGACCATATGCTAAAATCTCTTGTCTCTTCTTTTCTAATGACATATCCTTCTCCTGTTTTTCATCAACTCAAAATGAGCCTTTACTCACAAATTTCAGGCTAAATAAAATACTCTTCTTTATTCTTTCAGGAACTTTACATGAGTCCTCACCAAGAATATTTCTTATCCAATCTGCCTTATCCCTTGAAACATTTCCATACATATTTACGCCACATACTCCAGCTTGAATTATATTGCGGATCTTGTCATCTTCATGTGAGTAGAGCAAAATTACATATGGCAGTCTGTCCCAATATTTTCCCTTCGCCAGCATCACCGCAAGTTTTCTCTGCAATTCAACCGATTCCGTTGCCATAAATAGCTCATATATGTCCTTCGCATTATAGTGGATATCATTTGCAATTATTTCTCTATAAGCCTGTCCCATAACACTCAGTCTTTTATCCTGCAAATATTTCCAAAAAATCTCCTCTGCCTTATCCTTTTTAAGCATACCCAATGCATGAAGAGTTCTTTTCACAACTGCTGCATCATCTGATTCCAGAAATCCAATTAAAAAATCAGCATCATTTTCTTTTCCATTTTCGCCAATTCCCAAAATACAAATGTTTCTATCCTGCGTATCCAGGCGATCCAGATAAAATTGTCTGATGTCTATATCCGATTTCATTTGAAGGATATATCTCGCAGAGCTTCTGAGACCGGCTGATTTAGAAAGCAGCTTTTTTTCCAGCCCGTTCCAACTATCACGGCCAATGCTGAATTTATGTTCTATGGCTACTCTTTGCACCACTTCACTCTTATACTCTATAAAATCATCCAGTTCCTCAATGGAAATGTCATGATTCTGAATATAACCGGCTATCAGATATACCTGAAGCTGACTATTTTTTTCATTTCTGATAAGTTCTTTTATCTCGTCACGCTCTATCAACTTATTTTCAAGGAAAAGTTTATAGATCCTTCTCCTGGCAGAAAGTTCAAAATACTTTATTTTTTTAAGATCATAAGTTGAGATCATCTCTCTGACTCTGGCTGAAATGCATTCACTTATATTATTTATGACTCTGATATCCCTACGCCCTCCATTTTCAACCCTGCTTAAAAATGGAAGGATTCCCAAAATCTCCTCAAAAGACATCTGATTGATCAAATTTGTAACATTTGCCGCTAAATCTCTTAAAACTTTAGTCCAATCATTTAATCTTAAAATGAAAAATGCAGCTGAATCCTTATCTTTAAATAATCTGCGGATACATTTTTCTCTGAAAAATCCATTGGGATGAAATGTTCCCAGCCTTGCTACCCACAAAAATGCTTCTTTGTCTGCAATACTTGTTTCAATATCATAAAGATCCACATTTTTCCAATCAACAACCCACTCCATCGAAGTTATTTGCCTAAAATTCTCGTTTAAGTGTATCAATTGATTAGCGTTAAGCCCTCTCATATAGGTTTTAATATAATCTGCTACTCGTTCATTTACTTTTGCGTCCCCAACTACCAGTTCTTCGTATAAAACCGCCAGGCATCCAACATCCCCCTGAAGCAGATTGTCACCCAGTTCCTTTATCTTATCATTGTCGATATTTTTAGCTTTGTTGATATTTTGATTTTCATCATTGTTGATATCATTGTTTTTATTAAAAAAAAACACAGCTATTCTCCTTAACTTTCTTCAATATGTATAAACTCCCCCGGAAAATGAACCACAGTCCCTAAAATGAGCCACAGACCCCGGGACTATTGCTCATTTTTTGGACCACTGCCCCCGGGACTATGGCTCATTTTTATGTTAACCAACAGGCATTTCCAGCATTATTTTGACATGAGCTAAAAATGCATCTACTTCTCCTTCATTGCTCCCCCATCCGGTCACCAGACGAATAGGCACCATGCCATCTTTCTCCGGTGCCCATTCCTGAAAGGCAAATCCTCTTTTAAGCCTATCTACCACAGGACGTGGAAGTATCGGAAAAATCTGATTTGTTGGAGATTTGCTATAAAACTCCACACCCATACTAAGGAGTCCATTTCTGAGCTTTTCAGCCAATTCATTAGCATGTCTTGCCATTTCAAAATAAATGCTATTCTCGCCGCCTTCTAACAGCGCCTCAAACTGCACACCCATAAGACGTCCCTTCGCCATCATATTGCACTGGCGTTTGATCATGAATCTGAAGTTCTCTCCAATGATCGGATTGCGGATCACCAGAGCCTCTCCGAACAACGCGCCATTCTTAGTTCCTCCGATATAAAATGCATCTGAGAGCCTTGCCAGTTCTTTAATTGACAGGTCATTTTCCTTGCATGTGAGTGCAGAACCCAGTCTGGCACCATCTATATAAAGGAGCATATTTCTCTCCTTACATTTCTCTGAAATGGCTTCCACCTCCGCTTTACTGTAGATTGTCCCAATCTCCGTTGGCTGCGAAATATAAACCATTCTTGGAAGTACGGTATGCTCATCTTCATATTCAACAAAAGCCGCATCTATCAGGGCAGGTGTCATTTTTCCATCCACCCCTGGCATAGTGATAATGCGATGTCCGGTGCCTTCAACCCCTCCGGTCTCATGACTGTAAATGTGTCCGGTGCGGGCAGCTACCACTGCCTCGTAAGGCTTAAGCGCCGCTGCGATCACTGTAACATTGCATGGCGTTCCTCCCACCATCATATGCACATCACAATCCTCTATTCCAATAAGTTCCTTCACCAGCTTAGCTGCATGTACGCAATGTTCATCCACACCGTATCCCACAGTGTGCTCCAAATTAGTACTGGCCAGAGCTTCCATCACTTTAGGATGAGCCCCCTGACTATAATCTGACTGAAAAAAAATCATATGTATTCTCCTTTTATATAATCTCGCAACCTTTATCAACGTGCCATAATTTCATTTACTGCTTTCGGTAATTAACATGCTACAGTTCCATTTCCATCTTTTTACCAACGTCCCATAATTTCATTTACTGCTTTCGGTTATCTATGGGCAATAAAGATTTCTTTGTCCATCTTATCTATTTCAAACTTGTCCGGCGAAACCCTGATTATCGCAGTTCCATACGGAGCCGTGATAAACTCCTCTAATGCAGGATCCCGCATCAAAGCTGAATTAACTAACCATAGTTCAAGATTTTCCTCATCTTTATAAAAAATAAAAAAATCCGAAAAATGAGTCACAGTCCTACCGATATTTTTTTCGTGCAATAATCTATTTTCTTCTATATCTGTCGATAATCTTATTGCTCCAAACATGAGCTTCTATATATCTCTCAGGCCCAAACTTTCCGTCGTTATTCCAATCCTGTGGCAGACCGTATTTCCTGATAATCTCCAAGATTTCATCATAAGTATAAAGCTTCTTTCTATACTCTTTTCCATCCGCGCATCTATCACTAAATGTAGGCATTGAGTCCCCATAGGTAAATGATACCGTCCGAAGATCAAATTCTTCTATAGGAATCTTCAGATACTCGCTCTCCTCATACCAGCTGTAAAGCCACGGACTAAACTCCACCACCATATAATGTGGCGATTCTATTTCAAGCACACCGCCCTTTTTCTCAAACTCACGCTTGAGAATCGCTTCACATCTACGTCTTAACGCAATATAATCCTCATTTCGCTGGGCACACATAGAATTAGGGCGCTCTGCCTTAATTCTATCAAGCACCGTCTTCGCATCTTCCTCTGAAATCTGCGTCAAACTCTGAAATGGTCCCGTACGCCGGTCATAAAAATGATATAAATCCATCCTTACCCATTCTCCATATTAAAAATCAAATTCCACCATAGTATTATAAAAAAAAGCATGTTCAAATGCTTCTTTTATATCATTTAGTCTTTTATTATCATAATGCTTCAATAATTCTTCAATAATCCCTACAGCTATTGGAATCTTATCCAACTCCAAAATTTCTTCTTCATACTCGTCTATTATAATATCACACTTCCTGTTTATAAGATCAAATAACCCAATCTTATAAATCTCCATAAATTCAGTATATGATAATGTTACAATTTCCAATTCAGCTTCATTTTCAATTCCATGATCAAAATGTTCCATAGCTGTTTTATTTTTAGGAACTACTATATATTTTTCTCTATTCATTATAGTATTATAATCTCAGTTAGTTAACATAAAAATGGACTATGGGGACAGTCCCCAACGTGGTCAACTTAAGCCTCAAAGCCCGT
>CAMKMR010000045.1 GCA_946413945.1 uncultured Lachnospiraceae bacterium
TGTACTAGCGATTTATATCTTCTTGCAGCTATCGTATATGCAGAATCAGGCGGAGAACCTTATGAAGGTCAGCTTGCAGTAGCAAATGTGGTTCTTAACAGACTTCGTTCAGGCTATTATGGAAGTACACTTTCAGATGTCATCTATGCACCATATCAGTTCAGTGCAACAGATACATCAGCATTTAGAAATGCCCTTACAACAGGTGGTTCAAGTACATCTCTTGCAGCGGCTGAGGCAGCTCTTGCAGGTACAAATAATATCGGATCATACAAGAACTTCAGACCTACATGGTTCTATGATGATTACGATTCATTAGGAAGTTATACAATTATTCAGAATCATATATTCTTCTAGGACTAAAGAAGGATTCAAAAAAAATTATAAAGAACGGATAGAGAATGAGTTTCTCTATCCGTTTTTTGCTGGATGCCGCATCTTTATCGTTGCACTTAATTTTGCACGCCAAATTAAGAAGGAGCTATGGTGTCTGCTAGAGGCATAAAAGGTAATGAAAACTAAAAAAAGTGTGGTTGTTAGAGATTTACAGCCACACTTTTTTGTTTGTATAAATAAAAAAATAAATAGAATAGTAGATATATAGTGGTGAATTGTGTGAGATGGAGGGATAAATAAATGGGTTTCGTGTATAATTGTCAGAAGACTGTTGACATCATATTGGATGAGACATACAATATAAAAGGAATGTGGTGGGGAAGAATCTATTTGCCATATCGCTAAGGCATATTCTCCGATAATTAATTTAATATGGTATAAGCTGGATCATTTCTGGTTTTATATAAAAAAGAGCCCCGGTATGTCGCGAAATATCCAGAGCTCTTAAAAACACGCAGCACCTTATTAAAAAAGTGCTTAAGGAAAATTGTACAGCTTTTTTAATATTGGTGTAAATAACGAATATAAGATTGAAAGGCAAAAATATGAAATTTAAGAATAAGATAATAATTACGTTTGATTTAATAAAAAAAGATATAAAAAAAATATTATAGAAATAATTCTTCTGGTTTTATGCTTTTGCCTTTTCACTTATGGGGCAATGTTGAAGGCTGACAGGAATAAATTTAGAACAGAAATAGAAATGGTTTTAAATGGAGGAATAGAAAGGACTGGTTTAGTAATAAATGATTATGAAATAGAAAGAAATAAAAATATTTATTATGATCTTCTGCAATCTGTGGTCAATTTTTGGGATTGGAATTGAGATTGGAGATAATAAGGATATAAATGAAGAGGTTGCATTTATAAATAAAATAATGAAGAGTAACAATCTGCATTTAGAGGCGGATTATTACATGAAAGATGAAGACGGATTTAGAACTTTTAGTTGTGCTGGACTTTTATTGACTGTTTTTTCACTAATAGATGCAATCACAGTTGTTGGCATGTGGATCATAAGAAGGCGTGATGAACTTATGATAAAGAAAACCTGGGGAATGAGTGACTGGATGCTTTATAGACAGATATTAGGAGAATTATCAAAGCATCTTATTATCAGTATTCCGCTAATGGCCATTATTCAGGCTTTATATATCTTTATATTTAAGGAAGAAATCTTAATAAACTTTTTTATGTATTTTACCCTTATATTGGGCGTGTTAATAATTTTATTATTTATATCATATGCAGCGCTTGAAAGAACAAGAAAACTAAAGCCGGCAGAAGGATTAAGGGAAGAATAAGAAATTCAGCTCCTAATCTGATTATTTATAGAAAGCAAAAATAAATCATAAAATCAATGATTTTAGGCTTGGCATTATAGGAAGGAAAAAAATGATCGAACTTAATAAAATTACAAAGATATATAATCCGAAAGAAGTAGAATGTATTGCTTTAGATGGGATTGATCTGAAAATAGAAGAGGGAAGTATGGTTGCCTTGATGGGGCCTTCAGGCTCTGGTAAAAGTACACTTTTAAATATCATTGGGGCGATGGATACAGCAACATCAGGAAAATATATGTATGAAGAGACAGAAGTTAGTAAGCTAAAGGGAGCTAAACTTAATAAGTTCAGAAAAGAGCACATAGCTTTTGTATTTCAACAGTTTGCACTTATGGATAAATATACAGTCCTTGAAAATGTTGAATTGCCGCTTCTTATCAGAAATGTATCTAAAAAAGAGAGAAGAAAAAAGGCGATAGAAGTTCTTAAAAGTCTTGGCATAGAAAAACTTAAAGATAAAAGACCTGCAAAATTATCAGGTGGAGAAAAACAGCGCTGTGCTGTTGCTAGAGCGATTGCAGCAGATGTACCACTGATACTTGCAGATGAACCAACCGGAGCACTTGATTCCACTAATGGTAAAAAGCTGATGGAAATATTCACTGAACTTAATAAAAAAGGTAAGACTGTGATAGTTGTCACCCATGATGAAAATGTCGCATCTTATTGTGACAGGATAATTAGACTAAAAGACGGAAGAATAGTAGAGTAGTGTAGCTATAGAAACGAAAAAAGAATTCCTCCCAAGGGCATTTTTTAGCTCGAGGGAGGAATTCTTTTTTGTCAATTATATTATGACTTCAGATTACATAAATTTTATTATTGCGTCTGTTCGTCTATTCTATTTTGATGTCCGCTTGCCTGATTTATTTAGTTTTTTCGTTATCTAAACGCTTCTGATCCATCATAGCACGTACCTTCATTGGAAGACCAAATAAAGTGATGAATCCGGAAGCATCTTTATGATCATAGAGTTCACCAGTTGTGAAACTTGCAAGTGATTCAGAATAAAGTGAGTAAGGGGAAGTTGTTCCGGCTTTCTGGATATTTCCTTTGTAAAGCTTAAACTTAACAGTTCCTGTAACTCTTTCATTAACTGATTCAACAAAAGCCTGAAGAGCTTCGCGGAGCGGTGTGAACCATTTTCCTTCGTAAACAAGATTTGAGAATCTTACTCCAACGTAACGGTTGAAATCAAGAGTTTCACGGTCAAGTACAAGTTCCTCTAACTGCTTGTGGGCTTCCATAAGAATTGTTCCGCCTGGAGTTTCATAAACACCACGAGACTTCATTCCTACAACACGGTTCTCTACGATATCGATGATACCAATTCCGTTCTTTCCGCCAAGTTCATTTAATTCGCGGATTATATCTGAAGTTTTCATAGTCTTGCCGTTAAGTGCAACTGGCATACCCTTCTCAAACTGAAGTTCAACTTCTGTTGCTTCATCTGGAGCATCTTCAGGTGTAACTGAAAGAACAAGGAGATCCTTGTAGTTAGGTTCATTTGCAGGATTTTCAAGCTCAAGACCTTCGTGGCTGATATGCCAGATGTTACGGTCACGGCTGTATGAATGTTTTGCATCGAAAGGAAGATTGATTCCCTTTGAGTGGCAGTAATCTATTTCGTCCTGACGAGATTCAAGTGTCCACTTTGGATCGCGCCATGGAGCGATTATCTTAATGTCTGGAGCGAGTGCTTTGATTGAAAGTTCAAATCTGAGCTGGTCGTTACCTTTACCGGTTGCACCGTGGCAGATTGCTACTGCGCCTTCTTTTCTGGCTACTTCAACAAGCTTCTTTGAGATTACAGGTCTTGCAAAAGATGTACCAAGAAGATATTTGTTTTCATAAACTGCATCAGCCATAACAGTTGGCATGATGTATTCATCACAGAATTCATCGATTACATCAATGATGTAAAGTTTTTCAGCTCCTGAATACTTTGCTCTTTCTTCGAGACCATCGAGCTCTGCGCCCTGTCCTACATCGATACATGCACATACAACATCGTAGTTATATGTTTCTTTGAGCCAAGGGATGATAGCTGTTGTATCAAGTCCGCCTGAATATGCAAGAACAACTTTTTCTTTAGCCATAATTTAAAGCCTCCATTTTATTTTTTTCTTTTTAAAACTTATTATGCAGAAAAAACTGCTAGTAGTTTTTGTAACTTAGACTACTATATAATAAAGAAACGGGTAAATCAAGCAAAAAAATGCATAAAAATAATATAAAAGCCCATAAAAGTGTATAAACATTGTATAATATTCAAGAAAAATGAATAAAATACAAATTGACACTTGCATATATCATTTTAGAGGTCTATAATCCAAGAAGAGCTTATAGAAAGCTAATAGCCAGAGAAGGAGAAACATATGGCAGTTGAGATTATAGACGGTGGCATTAATGCCCCTGCAGGTTTTAAGACTTGTGGTCTTAGAGCAGGCATAAAAGAAGGAAAAACAAATAAGGATATGGCTATGATCTATAGTCAGGTTCCTGCAAATGTGGCAGGTACATTTACAAGAAATATTGTAAAGGCCGCTCCAGTTAAATGGGACTCTAAAGTGGTATTTGAAGAGGGAACAGCTCAGGCAGTTGTCATTAATGTTGCGGTTGCCAATGCTTCTACAGGTCTTCCTGGAATGAAGGATGCAGAAGATACTGCAGAATATGCTGCCAAGAAGCTTGGCCTTAAGAAGGAAAATGTGCTGGTTGCTTCAACTGGAGTAATCGGATTCAGACTTCCAATGGATAAGATTAAGTCTGGGATTGATATGCTTGTTCCTGCTCTTTCAGAAGAAAGACAGGCGGCTTTAGATGCTGCAAATGCAATCCTTACAACAGATACACATAAGAAGGAAATCGCGGTAACATTTGAAATTGATGGTAAGAAAGCAACCATCGGCGCTATGTGTAAGGGGTCAGGTATGATCCACCCTAACATGGGAACAATGCTTTCCTTTATCACAACTGATGTAGACATTGATAAAGACCTCCTGCAAAAGACACTTAGAGAAGTGGTTTCAAAAACATTTAACATGGTATCTGTTGATGGAGATACATCTACAAATGATACCTGCCTTATTCTTGCTAATGGTCTTCTTAAGAATAAGAAGATTGAGGGCGAGGGAAAGGATCTTGACGAGTTTAAGGCAGCACTCTATACAGTAGCCGAGTTCCTTGCGAAAAATATTGCTAAGGATGGCGAGGGTGCAACCAGACTTTTCACAGCTCACGTTGTTGGAGCTCCTGATTATGAGACTGCAAGAATTCTTGCTAAGTCTATTATCACATCTAATCTTACAAAGGCGGCTATTTTTGGCCGTGATGCTAACTGCGGCAGGATTATGTGTGCTATGGGATATTCAGGCGCAGAGTTTGATCCAGATAAGACTGACGTTACAATTAAGAGCAGTGAGGGATCTATCAAACTTGTTGAAAATGGATTAAATACAGATTTTTCAGAGGAGGAAGCCTTAAAGATTCTTACACCAGATGAGATTACAGCTGAGTGTGACATTAAGAGCGGAGAATTTGAGGCCACAGCCTGGGGTTGTGACTTAACATATGATTATGTTAAAATTAACGCGGATTATCGTTCATAAGTAGGGCAAAAAAAGAAGATGAAGAAGGTTGAATTAATGACAAAGAATGATCAGATGGAAGTAATTATTGCGAAAGCACAGACTCTTATCGAGGCACTTCCTTATATTAAAAGATTTAATGGAACAAAGATAGTTGTTAAGTATGGTGGAAGCGCTATGCTTGATGAAGAGCTTAAGTATAATGTTATTCAGGACGTAGCCCTTCTTAAACTTATTGGTATGAAGCCTATCATCGTTCATGGCGGTGGGAAGGAGATCAGTAAGTATTTAGGACTTATGGGAAAAACATCTGAATTTGTAAATGGACTCCGCGTTACAGATGATGAAACTCTTGATGTGGCTGAGATGGTATTATCCAAGGTTAACAAGAGTCTTGTAGGACTTATGTCACAGGTTGGTCTTAAGGCGATCGGTATCAGTGGTAAGGACGCAGGAATGCTTAAGTGCCGAAAAAAATTATCAGGTGGTAAGGATATTGGATATGTAGGAGAGGTTGTTGAAACTGATTGTTCTATCCTTGATACACTTATTGATAATGACTTTATCCCGGTTATTGCTCCTATCGGTGTGGGACTTGATGATCATCATGGATATAACATTAATGCAGATGATTGTGCATGTGCAGTAGCGGTAGCAGAAAAGGCTGAAAAGCTTGCTTTCCTTACTGATACAGAAGGTGTATTTACAGATCCTAATGATAAGAAGACCCTTATTTCAGAGATGGATATCAAAGAAGCACGTGAACTTATAGATAGTGGAGTTATTGGTGGAGGAATGCTTCCAAAACTTAATAACTGTATCGAAGCAATGGAAAAGGGAGTTTCAAGAGTACATATTCTTGATGGACGTCTTGAGCATTGTCTTTTACTTGAGTGCTTTACTGAAAAGGGTATTGGTACTGCAATCCTTAAAGAGCCATTATTTATGGACCATATCAAAAAGTAATAGTATACAATGAATTAATGAAAAGAGAAGCTTATTTTGTAAATGCTTCTCTTTTTATTGGTTGAATAAACAAAAAAAATTAGTTACAATATTTTTAGTTCTTCTAATAAAGACATCCTTTTATTGTGAAAGAAGGATGATCTATGAAAAAAAATCATATATTTTGTCTGGTCAGTGTTATTTTGCTTTTGTTCTTTATCTGTTCCTGTAAAGATGTTGAACTTGCTACAGTAAAAGAAAGTGAAACAGGTCTTGTTGAGGAAACAGCTGATAATAAAGGGAAAACAGAAGAAAAGACAGAAGAATTAAGCAAAAAGACAAGCCAGGATATAAAGGAAGATGCAGCGGATAAATTTGAAGAAGAGGGCGAAGTGTGTGTTTATATATGCGGAGCTGTTGTGAATGAAGGCGTGTACAGTTTAAAGAAAGACAGCCGTATAAAAGATCTTCTTCTTATGGCAGGTGGATACAGTGATGATGCAGCAAAGGGCTATGTAAATCTGGCAGAAAAGTTAGTTGATGGAGAAAAGGTTTATATACCTTATCTGTCAGAGGTGGAAAGTACAAGTCCTAAAGATTATAAGTATGAAGATGAAGTATCCTCCTCAAGTAAAGATAAGACAGCTGATGATTCGGGTCTGGTGAATCTTAATACAGCATCTAAGGCAGAGCTTATGACTCTTCCGGGAATTGGGGAGGTCAGGGCAGAAGAAATCATAAGATATAGAGAAGAACATGGAAAATTTGAAGATGTTGAAGACCTTATGAACGTTGAAGGAATAAAGACAGGCGTCTTTGAAAAGATAAAAGATTTGGTGATCATTTAGAATAGAAGGTAAGAGATGAAAAGAGTATTAGTTGTTGATGATGAAAAGCTTATTGTAAAAGGACTTAAATTCAGTCTCGAACAGGATGATATGCAGGTTGATACAGCATATGATGGTGAAGAGGCTATAGAAAAGATAAAAGCAGGTGATTATGATATAGTACTTCTGGATGTAATGTTGCCTAAGTTTACCGGTTTTGAAGTATGCCAGATGACAAGGGAATTTTCGGATGTGCCTATAATCATGCTGACAGCAAAGGGCGAAGATATGGATAAGATCTTAGGCCTTGAATTTGGAGCAGATGATTATATCACAAAGCCATTTAATATTTTGGAAGTTAAGGCCAGAATTAAAGCTATTCTCAGAAGAAAGCAAAAGAGCAGTGTATCTGCTCCGCAACAGAGAGCAGATGTGATCGAAAAGAAGGGGCTTAGAGTTGAAATCGACAATAGAAGAGTATTCATCAATGATAAAGAAGTGAATCTTACTGCGAAGGAATTTGATCTTGTTCTTCTTCTTGCATCAAATCCTAATAAAGTTTATTCAAGAGATGAATTATTAAAAACCGTATGGGGATCATCATATCCTGGAGATGCAAGGACGGTTGATGTTCATGTAAGGCGTCTTCGTGAAAAGATTGAAACTCATCCGGCAGATCCGGAATATATCCATACCAAGTGGGGCGTGGGATATTTCTTTAAGGACTAAAAAATAATGGGATTTTAAAAGATAGTTAAAGTGGTATTTAAAGAAGATAATAAATGCGTATAAAAAAGACTGGACTTTTTTATACGCATTTTTTGTTCGTAGTATCTAATATTAAGACATTAGTGTTTGGAATCTAGATCACGCTGAGTTTAAAACTGATTATAAGTCCCCAGATAAGTGAAAGGCTTATCATCATTGCGATATCTCTTACGCAATGTCCCTTGCTCTTTTTTTCAATAAAGGCGTTTATAGCAAAGAAAAGAATAAAAAGGGGCATGTAAAAGTTGTAGGTCTCATATTCTGTCAGCATGCTTATCACTAAAATGATACCTGCTGCGATCCCTAGAAATAGTTCTAAAACAAAAAGATTTTTGTTAAGGCCTTTAAGGCTTATTTTTTTAGCTTCTTTTGCTGGCTTATTGTTAGTTGATCTCTTACTGGATGTTTTTTTATTAGTATTTTCTGCCATATATTTATCCCTTCTGAATAAAAATTAAGTCACCTTTATTATGTGGCATAGTGAGAATGATAACACATAAGAATATATAGGACAATAGCGGTTATACTGAGGGCATGATATAGCGGTTATACTGAGGGCACGACAAGGGATGCTAAGCAAGAATTACTGATTTACGCTATAGCTAATATGGAATAATTATGTTATTATCTAAATATGTTGGCTTTAGTGCGTTAATGCGAAATACTTTAGCGGCTTAACGCGAAAAAAGAATTAATATTAAAGGAGTGTACTTCAAGTGGAAAAGAAAATCATGCTTGGTAATGAGGCCATTGCAAGAGGTGCCTGGGAGGCTGGAGTAAAAGTTTCATCTGCTTATCCGGGAACGCCTAGTACAGAGGTTAGTGAGAATCTTGTAAAATACGAAGGTGTTTATGCAGAGTGGGCACCAAATGAAAAGGTTGCTGCAGAAGTAGCAATGGGTGCATCAATCGCAGGATCAAGAGCAATGTGTGCTATGAAATGCGTAGGACTTAATGTTGCATCCGATCCACTTTATACTGCATCTTATATAGGAGCAAATGGTGGTCTTGTATATATCGTTGCTGATGATCCGGGACTTTATAGCTCACAGAACGAACAGGACACAAGACTTATAGGTAATTCAGCTCACGTTCCCGTTATCGAGCCTTCAGATAGTGAAGAGGCCAGATATTTTACAAAGAGAGCTTTTGAAATTTCAGAAGAATATGATACTCCTGTTATTTTAAGAACAACTACAAGACTTGCTCATTCTCAGGGCGTTGTAAATTGTGAAGATAGAATTGAACTTGAAGATAAGATTTACGAGCGTAATCCACAGAAGAATATCATGATGCCTGGAAATGCCAAGATCCGTCATCTTCATGTGGAAAATCGTGAAAACAGACTTGCAGAGGATGCTTGTAATATAGATCTTAATAAGGTTACTTATGATGATACAAAGATCGGTGTTATCACAAGTGGTATTCCTTATCAGTATGTAAAGGAAGTTCTTCCTCATGCATCAGTTCTTAAATTAGGACTTGTATATCCACTTCCAAAGAAGCTTATTGAAGAGTTTGCTTCTAAGGTAGATACCCTTTATATCGTAGAAGAATTAGAGCCATTTATCGAGACTAAAGTTAAGTCCTGGGGAATTGACTGCATTGGTAAAGACATTTTTACTATCCAGGGTGAATATAGTGCAAATATGTTAAGAAAGGCTATCCTTAAGCAGGAAGTAGAAGTTAAGACTCCGGCAGAAGTTCCTAACCGTCCACCAATACTTTGCCCGGGATGCCCTCACAGAGCTACATTTTCAGTATTAAAGAAGCTTCATCTTCATGCTTCAGGTGATATCGGATGTTATACACTTGGTGCTGTTGCCCCGCTTAATGTTGTTGATACAACTCTTTGCATGGGAGGAAGTATCTCAATGCTTCACGGTATGGAGAAGGCAAAAGGTAAGGATTGGATAAAGAACTGGGTAGCTGTTATCGGTGATTCAACTTTCCTTCATACAGGTGTTAATTCCCTTATGAATATGGTCTACAATCAGGCTACAGGAACAGTCATTATCCTTGATAATTCAACAACAGGTATGACAGGACATCAGAATCATCCTGCTACAGGTAAGATGTTAAATGGAGAGACAACTTACGCCATCGATCTTGAGAAGCTTTGCAAGTCAATGGGTATTGAAGATGTATTCGTGGTAGATGCATTTGATTTAAAGCAGCTTGAAAAGACAATTAAGGAAGAAGTTGCTAAAGACTGTCTTTCAGTTATCATTGCCCAGTCACCATGTGCTCTTCTTAAATCTTATGTTCCTGCTGGAAAATGTTACGTTGACCCAGAGAAATGTAAGAAGTGCGGTGCATGTGCCAGGATCATGTGTCCTGCTCTTGTTATCGGT
>CAMKMR010000046.1 GCA_946413945.1 uncultured Lachnospiraceae bacterium
AATAATTATTTCAAATATAAAATAATAGTTTAAATTATTAAAAGAAAATATAAATAGATTAATTATAATCCTATTGATTTCCTAATAATCAATCAATTTTTCATCTAAATCTGAAAAATATTTATATTCGATTTCTTCAATAATATTAAGCTTTTCGAAAAGTTCTTCAACAACTCCCTTAAGAGTAAAGAAATCCCCTTCACCGTACATACCAAGTGTAAGTTTCATCTTTTCATCAGGAAGCTCTGTAAGTGGAAGCGCATGAGGGATATATACATTTCCCATCTCGTAAAGTCTTACGTCTTTATTACGTCTGTTGAAGTTTGTTGAAAGTGAAGTAAGCATTCCATTAAGAGATATTGATCTCATTATAGAAAAATCTTCTCCAAGAGGATTGCTGATCTTAATTGCCTCGCGGAACTTGCTGTCAGCAGGAAGTAGTAATTTATCAAATACCTTAGGGCTTTCGAATGAATATGTCATTCCTCCTGAGAATCCATTTGCCTCAACTACATCTCTTGCGATAGCTTCAATTTCCTGCTTATAAGGAAGTCCACCGATTCCAGCATTAAGAGTAGTAAGAGTTGATGGAATCTTGTCATATCCATAGATTCTTGCAACCTCTTCTGCAAGATCATTCATGCAATGAAGATCCTGTCTATATGTAGGAATTGTAAGAGTTCTGTCACTCTCATTATATTTAAGTCCAAATCCCTTAAAGATATAAAGCATTTCTTCTTCAGGAACATTAAGTCCAAGAAGTGCATTCATTCTTTCTGGTTCAAATGGAAGTGTCCATGGCTCAACCTTTTCTGGATAAACATCAACTGCTCCCTTAAGAACTTCACCACAACCAAGCTCTTCAATAAGCTGACAGGCTCTGTCAATTGCTTCCTTGGCAAGATTTGGATCAAGTCCCTTTTCAAACTTACCAGCAGCATCTGTACGAAGCCCAAGTCTTCTCTCTGAAAGACGGATATTTGTTCCATCGAAGCAGGCAGCCTCAAATAAAAGATCCTTAATATCATCTGTAACCATTGAATTAGCGCCGCCCATCATACCAGCGATACCAACTTCCTTTTCTCCATCACAGATCATAAGAACATTGCTGTCAAGCTCTCTTTCAACGCCATCAAGTGTTGTAAACTTATCTCCATCTGCGGCACGCTTTACTACAATCTTATTCCCAGCAATTGTAGAAAGATCATAAGCATGCATTGGCTGACCATATTCTTCCATTACATAATTTGTGATATCAACGATATTATTGATAGATCTGATGCCCTGGGCACGAAGTCTTCTCTTCATCCATTCAGGTGAAGGTCCGATCTTAACATTCTTAACAACTCTTGCAACATATCTCTTGCAGAGCTCTGTATCTTTAACCTCAACTGAGATATAGTCCTCAGTCTTTTCATCTGACTCTTCTTTTACTTCTACAACTGGTGGATAGAAAGGCTTGTCAAATGTAACAGCCGCCTCTCTTGCCATTCCAAGGATTGAGAAACAGTCTACTCTGTTAGATGTGATCTCATATTCTACATTTGTATCATCAAGACCGAGAGCTGCAACCGCATCGTCTCCTGGCTTTACATCTGCATCTTCAGGGAATACATAGATTCCGTTTTCTGGAGCTTCTGGGTAAAGCTCACGAGAAGAACCCAGTTCTTCAATGGCACACATCATACCGTATGACTCTACTCCACGAAGTTTTCCCTTCTTAATCTTAATTCCGTCAGCAGGAAGTTCACCGCCATCGTGTCCGCCTGCAACTCTTCCTCCGTCAAGTACTGTTGGAACTAACTGGCCTACTTCTACATTTGGAGCACCTGTTACTATCTGAATAGGCTCATTTTCTCCGACATCCACCTGACAGATTACCAATTTATCCGCATCAGGATGTCTATCTATCTTAAGAACCTTTCCTACTACTATTTTTTCAAGGTTCTTATTAAATGTTTTATAATTTTCAACATGTGATCCTGAAAGTGTGATCTTATCAACAAATTCCTGTGGAGTAACGTCCAGATCAGGAACATATGCTTTTATCCATGATATTGGTGTATTCATATCTATCTCCTTGATTAATCTTATCTTTTTATTATTTTTTCCTAAATTAGAACTGCTTAAGGAATCTTACATCATTCTCATAGAGAAGACGCATATCATCGATCTCATACTTAAGAAGCGCTACTCTTTCAAGTCCTATACCAAAAGCAAATCCTGAATAAACCTTTGGGTCGATACCACACATCTCAAGTACATGAGGATGAACCATACCACATCCAAGGATCTCGATCCAGCCTGAACCCTTACATACATTACAGCCCTTACCTCCACACTTAAAGCAGGTTACATCAACTTCTGCAGATGGCTCTGTAAATGGGAAATGATGAGGACGAAGCTTTGTCTTTGTGTCTGGTCCGAAGAATTCTCTTGCAAACTGATCAAGAGTACCCTTAAGATCTGCCATTGTTACTCCCTTACCTACAACAAGGCCTTCTACCTGATGGAATGAAGGTGAGTGTGTTGCATCAACTTCATCGGCTCTGAACACTCTACCCGGTGAAATAATCTTGATCGGAAGATCTCCGCCTTCCATGATTCTTGCCTGAACAGAAGATGTCTGAGTTCTGAGGAGAATATCCTTTGTGATATAAAATGTATCCTGTTCGTCTTTAGCAGGATGATTTGCAGGAATATTAAGAAGTTCGAAATTATATCTGTCAAATTCAACTTCAGGACCCTCAACTACCTGATAACCCATACCAATGAATACTTTCTCAAGATCTTCAAGAGCTATCTGATTAGGATGACGATGACCTCTCATCATCTTCTTTCCAGGAAGAGTAACGTCAATAGTCTCTCTCTTCATCTTTTCAGTAAGCATGATATGCTTTATCTCAGCCTTCTTTGCTTCGAGCTTTTCTTCTATAGCTTTTCTGACTTCATTTACCTGCTGACCTACCTTAGGTCTTTCTTCAGGTGCAAGGTCCTTCATATTCTTAAGGATCTGTGTAAGTTCACCTTTCTTTCCAAGAATACTTACCTTAATCTCATCAAGCACATCTGCTGAAAGAGTTTCAGCAATCTTTGCTTCTGCTTCCTGTCTGATTTCCTGAAGCGTCTTACTCATATCTTCTTTCCTCCTTATATTGGGGCGGGACTAACTTGTCCCAAATAATTTACATTTTAATAGTATCTCGCCTGCAGCCTGTTAGAGACTTTTTTTCTCGTTGCCTAACAGCTTTATTTCGGGCAAAAATAAAAGTCCCTTCGCTACTTAATGTAACGAAGGGACGAAATTACTTTTCCGTGGTACCACCCTACTTCCGCTTTCGCGGCACTTAAATCAGCTTAACGCGCTATTCTCACGTTCTATCCTACTTTTTATCATATGATATAAATGATATGTTCAGATGAGAAAGACTCCGGTGTGAAGATAAAGTACTGACTTATCATGATGAGGCTCTCAGCCGGTGACCTCATCTCTCTTTAAGAGTTTTCAATACTCTTTATGCACCATCATTGCCATATTTATCAAACTTTTATCTAGTTTAACATTTTAATTTTTCTTGTCAAGTATAGTTATTTAAAAATCATCATCACCATCTGGCTCATCAGGGCAGAACATAAGTACTTCTGCATCGTTATGGCCATAGCTGTAAAGATGTAGTTTTATCTCTTCCTTAACTCTTTCTGGCGCATTGATAACAATTATATTGAGGAAATTATCAACATATTCGCACCATTTGTCATAAATCTTTTTCTTATCTGCTTCTGTTGGTTCTTTAGTAGCAGCAGCTCTGTCAAAACCTATATTTTCCTTTGCATTAAGGATTTCTCTCATACCCATGGCCTTAAATTTAATACCATAAGCAATTTCCTCAATTTCTTCAGTCTTTACAAAAGCACAATCATACATTTCTATGATAAGTGGAAGTATTGCCTTTTCTGGATGATCAAAATACTTACAATAATAATACATATCTTCTTTCTTTGTAAGATTCTCAATATCCTGATTGTTATACCAGAAATAATCTCCACCCTTTATTTCTGCGCGACTATCTTCTTCTCTGAACTTCTGCTCAAATATAGCCTCGCCTTTTTTCGTTTTTTTCTTTTTCTTCTTTGGCACAGGGTTTTCCTTAAGAAAATCCTTCATATCATCAGCACTGCTGATTCCAGCACTGACATTTACTGTATCAACAAAATTGTCTGAATTAACAGTATTGATATTAACTTTATTAACAGGATTAACAGTAATTGTTCCTTCATCCTTGTATGGTGTCATACCAAGATTCTTTGTTTCATATTTTTCAAATGAAGGCTGCTCTACAAATGCACTATCTGTAAATGCACTGTCCATTACATTATCTTTTTCTAAAGTAAATGAAGCGTTGTCAGAAAATGCACTGTCTACTCGTGGGGTCTTATCTTCTTCCTCTGTTTCCTCTCCAGTAACTTCAACAGGCCCGATATTCTTAGTAGATCCGTCTACTTCTGAATCATACTCTGATCCTTCATATCCAGCTGTTTCTTCATCTTCTCCAACTTCTTCGTCTTCAGCTGCATACTGAGACACCTTATTCTTTAAGTTGTCTGTATTTCCAAATATTGAATCTAATTCATCCTTAGCACTTGCATTCTTTTTAGGATTTTCAAATTCCTTATTTTCATTATGAACATCTTCCGAAATGGCATTTGCTTTTGCAATGATATCTGAAGTATCAAGGCTTGCAAATCTCTCTGCAACAACTTCCTTATACTTTTCCTGAGCTTCTGCTTCATCAGCCTCAAGAGTACTCTTTAATACTTCTGTCTTTCCATCTTCGTCTTCATCATAATCTGAATCGTCATCTTCATCAGGATCATCTGAAGCATCTTCATGATCATCATTATTTTTTGGCTTATATGCCTCATGATCAAATGCAAATTTCTCGTTTTTTGCATCCTCATCTTCTTCATCGTCTTCTTTATCTTGCAACGACGCTTTTATATCTGTTTTAGGTGAAGTATATTCTTTTTTCTTATAATTTTCATTATCGGATGGTTTCTTTAAAACCTTAACTGTAACAACAATAAGAACGATCAATAATATCACAAGAACCGCTGCAATGATAAACATTATAAGTGTTCCAGTGCTTAATTCACTCAGTTTCATATGTTCCTTTTTAATCCCTTCTTACTATACTTTTCTCCAAATACTGTATCAGTATACTACCAGAAGAATTTATTTTCAAATAATTGCTATTTTATATTAAATGACAAAGTCACTACATCCCGGTTCAATCACAAGGTCCGCCAATGTTCTGGATCCAAAAAAATCCTTTACCATTTTATAAAAATCCTCCCACATTGAAAGCGTATTGCACTCCGCTGCTCTCGGACAATCATTTACTTCTTTTTCAAGACATGTTATGGGTGCTAACGGTCCTTCAATACACTTAAGTATCTCTAGAATAGTATATTCCTCCGGACATTTTGCCAGCTTATATCCACCGCCTTTTCCACGTAGAGAAATAAGCAGCCCATTTCTGCTCAAGGTCCCAACTATGCTTTCAAGATACTTTTCTGAAATAGCCTGTCTCTTTGCTATATCATTTAATGGAATATATTCCCCGGTGTTATTCTTTGCCAGATCGATCATAACCCTAAGCCCGTAGCGGCCTTTAGTTGAAACAAATGACATATTTTCGACCTCCATACAGAGTTGATTTTACCACAGCGATTTATTTCTTTTCAACTCTTTTCTCGTGTGCTATACTTAAGACCGTCAGCGCCATAGTGAATGCTGAAAAAATGAAATTCGGAGGGATAATTCCCTTACTAAATATATGAGGTGAAACAAATGTCAAAAGTTAGAACACGTTTTGCGCCAAGTCCTACAGGAAGAATGCATGTAGGTAATCTTCGTACCGCTCTCTATGCTTATCTTATTGCGAAGCACGAGGATGGCGATTTTATCCTTCGTATTGAAGATACAGACCAGGAACGTGAAGTTGAAGGTGCTGTAGATATTATCAATAGAACTCTTAAAGAGACTGGCCTTATCTGGGATGAAGGTCCTGATATCGATAAAGGTGTTGGTCCTTATGTTCAGTCAGAAAGAGTAAAAGAAGGCGTTTATCTTAAATATGCCAAGGAACTTATAGAAAAAGGCGAAGCTTACTACTGCTTCTGCGATGCTGAGCGTCTCAGCAGCTTAGAGACAGAAATCGAAGGAAAGAAAGTATTCCATTACGATAAGCACTGCCTCCACCTTTCTAAAGAAGAGATTGAGAAGAATCTTGCAGAAGGTAAGCCTTATGTAATCCGTCAGAACAATCCTACAACAGGAACAACAACATTTAGTGATGAACTTTACGGAGATATCACAGTTGATAACTCAGAACTTGATGACATGATCCTTATCAAGTCTGATGGTTTCCCAACATATAACTTTGCAAATGTAGTTGATGACCACCTTATGGGTATAACTCATGTAGTCCGTGGTAATGAATATCTTTCATCAGCTCCAAAATATAACAGACTCTACGAGGCCTTTGGATGGGAAGTTCCTGTATATATCCATTGCCCACTTATTACAGATGAGACTCATGCCAAGCTTTCAAAGAGAAGCGGACACAGCTCTTTCGAAGATCTTCTTGAGCAGGGCTTCTTATCAGAGGCTGTTATCAATTTTGTGGCTCTTCTTGGATGGTGCCCTGAAGGAAATCAGGAAATCTTCTCTCTTGAAGAACTTACAAAAGCTTTTAATTATCACCACATGGGTAAATCTCCTGCTGTTCTTGATATGACAAAGCTTAAATGGATGAACTCAGAATATATCAAGGCTATGGATTTTGATAAGTTCTATGAGAAGGCTCTTCCATATATTAAGGAAGTTATCACAAAGCCTATGGATCTTGAACATATTGCAAGACTTATCCAGACAAGAATCGAAGTGTTCCTTGATATAAAGGATCAGATTGATTTCTTCGAGGCTGTTCCTGAATATGACAATGCTCTCTATGTACATAAGAAGATGAAGACAAATGAAGAAAATTCACTTGTTCTTCTTAAGGAAGTACTTCCTGTACTTGAAGAAGCTACTGATTATTCAAATGATGCTCTCTTCGAAACATTAAAGGAATTTACTGCAGCAAAAGAATATAAGACAGGCTTTGTAATGTGGCCAATCCGTACAGCCCTTTCAGGTAAGGCTGCAACTCCAGGCGGAGCTACAGAACTTATGGAAATCCTTGGTAAGGAAGAATCCATCGCAAGAATCAAAGCGGCAATCGAAAAACTTTCATAAAAATAAGACTCAAGCGAAAAGCTGAGTCTTCAGACTGTAGACAAAGAGGATGCTGCAAAACTTCGTTTTGCAGCATCCTTTTCTTTTTTTGCAGATATTTTTTTTGCTGAAGTATATATTTGAAGGTCACTTCAGGTCCCCTCTTTGTCTCTCTTTTCTTTTTTCAAGAAGTCTTTCCATCTTTTTTCTCTTTTTTTCTTTTTTCTTCTCTTTTTTTACTTCTTCTCTCGCCTTAAAAATATACTGATAAAGAAATTCATTTATCTGTGCCCCTGTAAATATTATATTTGCTATCGAATAAAGCCATAACAGGATCATTATCACTGTAGTAAGAGAGCCATACATATATGATTTTTCTACAATGTAATCAATATATAAAGCAAAGAGTTTTGATACTGTAACCCAGGCAACTGATGCAAACAAAGCTCCAAAGAACTGATATCTGAATACCAGCCTTTTATTCGGGATAAACCAATACATAAGCCACATAAGGAAAAGAAGAATAACAAATGATCCTGTATATCTCACTCCATAAATAAGTCCGGTTACATTTATAAATTCCGGAAAGAAATGAGTCACATATCCGGCGATCTGGGTACCAAACAGATTCAGGACCATAAGAAGGACCAGTAAGACCACAAATATAATGGTATATATGGTACTTATCCCTCTGATGATAAAATAATTTCTTTTTTCCCTGGAACGGTACACTTCATTAAGTCCATTCCTTATCGCCATTATCCCTTTTGCTCCAGACCAGAATCCAAGGATTATCGATATTATCGTTAGGGTATTTGAATTATTACTATAGATGTCATCAATTATATCTATCATATAGGCTTCAAAGTCATATGGAATAACTCTTTTAATTATATCTATCAGCTGAGCTTCTGTATATGGCAACACCTTTGTAAGGGAAAGCAGAATATTTGCAATAGGAAAGATAGACAGAAAGATAAAGAATGCCGTCTGTCCTGCAAAAGCACTTATATGTTCATCTGCGGTTCCATTTACAAAGTCCGCTATATTTTTTATCCATTTTTTCATAGTTATTATTTTTCAGCTTGCCCCGTATAAATATTTTTAAAGCTTAAAGATGAATAATAATGATCAAGTATATCAATATAACTATATCCTTTTTTAGCCAGAAGATCTGCTCCGCACTGACTAAGTCCTACGCCAGAGCCAAAGCCGCCTCCTATCATCTCAAAACCCCCGTCAGTTTTTGAAACATAATAAACCGAGCTAGGAAGCGATCCCCTGTCTTCTATCACCGAACCATCATTTAGAGTAATATCCGTATCGTCATTTATTATCAGATTAACAAAATTTACGTTTCCTGTCACTTTAATTTCATTCTTACTACCAGCTACTATCATTTCTAAAATGGCACCGCTACTGCTTCTCTTTGAAATTTTTATTTCATTTATGTCACCGAGACTATCAACTACTTTATAAACGTATTTATCCCCCTCCTTAACCGCAATGCTGGCTAATTCGTTTTCATAAAGTTTTGCTAATCTGTTTTCTACTGCTTTTGTCATTTCTTCCTTTGTCATAGTAACTTTCCATCTAAAATACGGAAGATCTTTTTCAATCAGATCATAGGAAGTTTTTTGATTGATAAAGTTTCTAAAATTGTTTTCATCTGAAAGATCTGCTTTTTCTTTTTTTTCTGTTTCAATATTTGCTTCTATATAGGCAAAATCTACCTGATCATACACATCTGAATTAAGAAGAGTAATTCCTGCTGAACATAAGAATGTATAAGGTATGATACATTCATCTTTATAAAGAGGGATCACACCCGCAGTTTCATTTACTGCTTCAATGGCCATATCATTTTCAGGGAGGAAATTATAAAGCTGGTTAAATGAACTGTCGTCAAGATTTGCTGAATAATCCGAATAAGCCCCGGACTTGATCGAACTATAAGCATATGCTCTAGCAGACACAGCTAAACTTTTTAAAGCCTCTTTACTAAGGTCAGATTTAGCTTCGCTTGAAACAACGCCGTAACAGTATTCTTCAAGCCCTAATTCATTAACAACTATAAAACCTCCATCAACTGCCTTAAGTTCAATTACCCCCCTATATTCAGGACACTCGCCATTTCTATTAAGAGATTTTATCAAGATCTTGCCATTATTCTTAAGAGACCTTACCTTAATTATATCTCCCGCATTATAAGAATCCCTGTTAAAGCTGAAAGTATGATCCGCTTCGTAGTCAGTACTATCCGTATCATTTACGCTGATGCTATAGCCATCCGAAGAACTTACCTGCAGATTCTTATGGGTATACATAGAAAATTCCTGGTCACTTATAAGAACTCTGATATTCTGAAATTCCTTTTCGCTGTCATTTACAACTACAGCAACTATACTGCCTTCCTTACTATAAAGGTCCACACTCTTATACTGGATAAGCAGATTTCCTAATTCTTCTCTAGAAACCTGATCAGCGCTGTTATTATAAACAACACATTTATCAGAAAGCTTCCAGCTGCCATTTGTTTTCATATTTATCTCTTGTTTAGTAACTGATAAGATCTTATCCTTAAACTCTCCATCAACTCCATTTATCTCCGTAATTCCTTCATTTGAAAATGTTACTGATATGATTTTTCCATCTTCTATCCCTGAAACAAAGGATGGCATCTTATATTTTGTTTCATCTGATAAAAAGCTTACTTCTTCTCCCCCTTTTATCACATAGACATTTTCAAGGGTATAGGTTGCACTGCTTAAATCTCTTATCTTAAAGATGATTCCATTTTTTGCATATACATCGATTATCTTTCCCTGATATCCCTTATATTCCAGTCCTTCTGAAAAGTTTAAGATTTCT
>CAMKMR010000047.1 GCA_946413945.1 uncultured Lachnospiraceae bacterium
TAGGACATACATAAAGATTTCTTTTCATTTCACTGATTGGAAAAGTTTCATTACAAGCAGTACATGTAAAGATTTCTTCATCTGCTGTATCCTTCTTTACTTCTGTTTTCTTTTTTTCCTTCTCTGGCTCTTCGCTGACTTTCGCAAGAATATCTGCAGGGATTTCCTGCTCCTGTGCGTCAAAATCCGGTGAAAGAGCTATATCATTAACGGAATTCTTTTTATTCTTTTTAAACCTTCCAAATAATGCCATCTTAGCTTCTCTCCTGTTGTCTTTCAAAACTAATTACAAATTATGATGTTGATCTATTTATAAGATAATCCTTCTAAAAATAAGGAAAACATTCCTATATGATATCTTTTATCAACTATCATATAAATCATAAGCCTGTCTTGCTCCTACAAAAGGAGTAGACAGGCATTTCTCTGATTTCTTTTGCAAAAGATTATATCGAGTAACGATTATTTATGTGACTCTACGTAGTTTACAAGATCCTGAACTGTCTTGATGTTTGGAAGATCATCATCTTCGATTGTTACACCAAGTGCATCCTCAACTGCCATTCCAAGTTCAACAGCGTCAAGTGAATCAGCTCCGAGATCATCTGTAAGAGAGGCCTCAAGTGTTACCTTGTCAGCATCACAACTAAGTGTGTCTACGATTACTTTCTTAATCTCTTCAAACATGTTTTTAGTCTCCTTTTTAAGTTAGATTTAGTTAAAAAACTTTATCTAAAATTTTTTAACTATTTTTATTATAGGGACTTATCTTCATTTGTCAACCAAAAATACCTTGACATCATTTCAGTAAATTTCTATTATTAATCTGTATTAGATTAAATTGAAACGTGCACGTAGTTTTAAAAACTACATGCCGTGTTTTATGACTCTATGAAATTCTAATCCGAGAGGAGAAAAAATGGTCAACACAGAAATAGCTGTTCTTAAGAAAGAACCTGGGGTTGCAGGCAATTTCATCTCATGTTCAGTAGATAAGACAGGCTTGCTTAATAAAATAGAATTTTCTAATTCTGATAAATTTAATTTTGCTTTTGACATTGTGGATGCCATTGCAGAAAGAACTCCAAAAAAACTTGCAATGCTCCATATTTCAAAACATCAACGTGAAAGATATATAACATTCGAAGATATGAAGACTTATTCCAATAAGACTGCTAACTATCTCGAATATCTTGGTATTAAAAAGGGTGATAAGGTTATGCTTGTTTTAAAGCGTAATTATCAGTTCTGGTTCACGATCCTTGCCCTTCATAAGATTGGTGCTATTGCTGTTCCAGCTTCTTTCCTTCTTACTAAGAAAGATTTTGAATACAGATTTAAAGCTGCTCATATAGACTGCATCATAGCATCTGCGGATGGTAACATTTCTGATGAGATAAATAAGGCTGCCAAGGGTTATGATGGACTTAAAGCTAAGATTCTTGTCGGAGCATCTCGTGAAGGCTGGCATTCTTATAATAAGGATGTTCGCTTCTTTTCTGATGTATATCACCGCACAGCTGAATCTCCATGTGGAGATGATCCTATGCTCATGTTCTTTACATCAGGAACGACTTCATATCCAAAGATGGCTCTTCACAGTTATAAATACCCACTCGGGCATTATATAACTGCTAAATACTGGCATCAGGTTGAGCAGGATGGTCTGCATTTTGCTATCAGTGATACCGGCTGGGGTAAAGCTGTCTGGGGCAAGTTATATGGTCAGTGGATGAGTAATGCTACAGTCTTTACTTATGATTATGATGAATTTTATGCAAAAGAAATTCTTGCTTTACTGGAAAAATATAAGATAACAACTTTCTGTGCCCCTCCTACTGTTTACAGGGTACTTGTTCATGCAAACCTTAAGGAATATGATCTTTCATCTCTTAAGAATGCCACAACTGCCGGAGAAGCACTTAATCCTGAGATCTATAAGAGATTTTATGAGGCCACCGGTCTTAAGATAATGGAAGGTTTCGGTCAGACTGAAACAACTCTTACTGTCGGAAATCTTAAAGGCATGGAACCTCGTCCAGGTTCAATGGGAAAGCCAAGTCCTATGTACGATATTGAGATTCTGAATCCTGACGGTGAACAATGCGCTATCCAAGAAACTGGCGAAGTATGCATCAACATTAAAAATGGTGTTCCATGTGGACTTTTCCTTGGTTATTACCATGATGAAGAGAAAACCAAATCTGTTATCCATGACGGTTATTATCACACAGGCGATACAGCTTATATAGACAAAGACGGATATTTGTGGTATGTTGGACGAGTTGACGACATCATCAAGTCAGCAGGTTACAGGGTAGGACCATTTGAAATTGAAAATGAGATCATGAAACTTCCTTATGTTCTTGAGTGTGCTGTTACTTCTGTTCCTGATAAGATCAGAGGCCAGGCTATCAAGGCATCTATTGTTCTATGCAAGGGTACAGAGGCTACTGAGGAACTAAAAAAAGAAGTTATGCTTTATTTAAGAAACAATCTTGCTTCTTATAAGAGGCCAAAACTCATTGATTTTGTAAATGATCTTCCTAAGACAAATTCAGGAAAGATAAGACGTGCTGAGATTAAAAAGCGCGACTTAGAAGTGGAAAAGAATAATGAATAAAAAAGCGGTAATCACAGGAATGGGAGCTGTCACACCACTTGGTACTGGTGTCGACAAGTATTGGAACAATATGATAAGTGGAAAATCAGGCATCGCAACTATTGAAAAGTTCGATGTAACCGATCTTCCAGTTAAATTTGCTGGTGAAGTGAAAGACTTTAATCCAGAAGATTTTATGACAAAGAAAAATGCAAAGGAGATGGATCCATTTATGCAGTACGCTTTTGCTGCTGCTGATCAGGCTTTAAATGAAGCCGGCATCGTCCTTGATGAAAATGGAAACTATCCTATTGCAAAAGAAAGAATTGGTATTGTAGTTGGTACAGTTTTTGCTGGTATTGCTGATGTTGCTGAGACTCAGGCAAGTCTTACATCAGGTGCTCACTCAAAAACAAGTCCTAGATTTATAACAAAGATCATTGGAAATATCGCTGCAGCCCAGGTTGCTATAGCTAAAGGTTTCCAGGGACCATCCCTTACAGTTTCAACAGCCTGCTCATCAGGTCTTGATGCTATAACAACAGGAATGATGCTCCTTAATCAGGATATGGCGGACGCAGTTGTATGTATCGGTACAGAAGCTGCCAACTCTCCTATCACAATCCTCGGTCTTTCAGGACTTCACGCTCTTTCAACAAGAAATGATTCTCCTGAGACAGCCAGCCGTCCATTTGATCTGGACAGAGATGGTTTTGTAATGGGCGAAGGCGCCGGTGCTATCGTACTCGAAAAAGAGGAGTCAGCTTTAAGAAGAAATGCATCTATCCACTGCGAACTTGCCGGCTATGCAAATTCAACTGACGGCTATCATGTAACAAGCCCTCATCCAGATGGAATCGCAGCAATATTCTGCATGAATAGAGCACTTGAAGTTGCCGGTCTTGATGTAACAGCTGTTGACTATATCAATGCTCACGGTACTTCTACAAAGAAGGGCGATACTATCGAAGTATCTGCAATAAAGACTCTCTTTAAAGACCATGCGTTTAAGCTTGCAGTATCTTCAACAAAGTCTTCTACCGGTCACCTTATGGGTGCTGGCGGGCTTATTGAAACAATCGCCTGCGTTAAAGCAGTTGAGGAAAATATTCTTCCTCCAACAATCAATCAGTTTACTCCTGACCCTGATTGTGACCTTGACTTTGTTCCAAATAAGGCAAGAGAGGCTACTGTAAATGTAGCTATGTGCAACGCCTTTGGATTTGGCGGACAGAACGCAAGCGTAGTAGTAAAGAAATATAAATAAAAATTAGTTATAATAAAAAAAACGTGGAAATCCACGTTTTTTTTATTTGGCAGATACATCAGCCAACGTAAGCCTTATTAAACTCTACCATCTTTCCTGGTTCATAATTATCAATCTCAATGAAAAAAGTCAGCTGAAGAGTTAGATAGCCCGCTTCATCACAGTATATCAATCCTTCTCCTAACTTATTATCATCTAATTCACTCATCTCACTTTTAAGCGTTATAGAAACTTTATCCCCATTCTTTTCTTTACTAATTGTACCTTCACATAACCAGTTATCTTCGTCATCTCTTAGCATCCAGCTGTCATCATCAAATATATAAAGACTTACGCCCTTTTGACTTAACCACTGACCTGTTACTCTATCCATCACATCTGATTCCGCCTCTTTTGATCCTCCTCCACCATATCCTGACTGATCGTCAATATTCATTTTAGGGATTCCAATATCATTCCACTTTATCTGTTTACAAGCATTTTCATACTTAGTGATCATTCCATAGAATTCATCAGATGAAATATCCAGCTTTTCATCCTCTTCAGTAGGAAGGCCTACTGTATTATGGTAAAACAGAGGATTATAATTTTCATCTTCAGATACATAATAATAATCTTCCCATTTCAAATAATTGTCCTCATCCAGATAACAGAGGCCAACATATGTATTTCCAGCTCCTGCAGTTCCAAAATAATAGAACTTTCCATCACCTAACCATCTATAGCTGTTTTTAGTCCAGCCATCCAAAAAAAGAATAGGTTCATTTCCATCAGTAATATAGGCTTCAAGCACATAACTGTGCCTTCCATTTCCACCATCGCTTTCATTTAAGCCAATCAGGAGTTCTGGAACCTTATCATTATTTATATCCTGCTTGATATATCCAATGTACTCATTAGTTCCATAAATAAGCTTCTCCTTTAAGCCTGTAGAAATATATTTATAGTCTTTTTCCTGATCAAATCCATTCTTTACTACATCTGTAACTTCATCTATTATAGGTTGATAAATCGCATCAATATCAGCCTCTGAAAAATCCTCTGTTGTTACATGCGTTGTTGTCTTTTCAGTAGTAGATTCTGTTTTCTTTTCCGTTGTGGTATCATTTTTAGTTGTTTTTTCTGTAGTGTCTTCTTCTTTTGCTCCGTTACAAGCACAAAGTAAAGCTGCCCCCATAAATACAGTCACTGCTTTTATCAGATTTCTTTTTATCTTCTCTCTTTTCACCATAAACCCTCCAACATTATTTATCCCAGATTGTTTCTTTAAATGTAGTTCCACTGGCCTTGCATCTTTCAACAATAATATCTATTTCTTTTGAAATCTCTTCTTTCTTACATACCAGCTCCGCAAGGTTGATATTATAATTCTCTTTTGTATAAGCAATCACCCCATACCGGGATTTGCCCCCTGATTCTTTAAAATTTAATATTCTCCTTGTTATCCTTATCTTATATACCTCATTATATCTTATCACCCTTACCCCTTTACCATATCCAATGATTATCTCAGGAGCGATGATTATCTCCGAAAGAGGAAGTATGCGGGAATCAGCGGCATTTGCAAGAAAATCAACCTCTCCTCTGCTATATAACTGTTTTCCGCATAAAGGATAAAGCAGATTTGCTAAATCTTCATTCCCATCATAACCTATGACATTAACTATAAGACCAGTAATTCCAAAGACGATCCATATAATATGCCTCTCCTTTAATATATTGAAAAAACTTTTCCCCGGATAATATCCACTCCATACATCCATAAGGCTTAAGATAAGTGCTATAGCAATAAGAATAACCGGTATAAGCTTAATTCCCTCTAATATAATATAAGCCTTAAGATCTTTTTTAACCTTTTTTCTAAGAAAAGGATTCACATATGGAGATTGGAAATATTTATATAACATTATCATTTTCTAATAACTCCAAAAAAAGGGAGCGAAAATGTCACTCCCTTTTTTATTATTTTATTCCTCAGTCTTTTTTTCTTCTGGAAGACTAAGATCAAGTTCATCAGCTATTGATTTAAGCTGTCTTGCTGATGCCATAAGTGCTGTGATCTCATCCTCATCTAAAGAGATAGGGATCTTTTCTTCTACACCATCAGCACCAACAATAGCTGGCATTGAAAGACAGATATCACTAAGTCCATATTCACCCTTCATAAGACTTGATACTGAAAGAATTGATTTTTCATCTCTTACGATCACTTCGCAGATTCTTCTTACTGCCATAGCTACGCCATAATATGTAGCTTTCTTTCTTTCGATGATCTCATAAGCTGAATTTTTAACCATTTCCTGAATATGTCTCTCTGACTGTTCATGATTAAAATGCCCCCTCATTTCGCAGAACTTTGAAAGAGGAACACCGCTTACCATAGCTGATGACCAGGCAGCAAGCTCGCTGTCACCATGCTCACCAATAATAAAGGCATGAACTGTACGGCTGTCTACATCAAGATGATCACCTAGTTTAGCTTTAAGTCTTGCTGTATCAAGTACTGTACCAGAACCGATTACTCTGTTTGTAGGGAAGCCTGACAGCTTCTGTGCAACGTATGTAAGAATATCAACCGGACTAGATACAATAAGAAGTACACCGGCACATTTTCTCTTTGCGATCTCAGGAATGATAGATTTAAAGATACTTACATTCTTCTGAACTAACTGAAGTCTTGTTTCTCCCGGCTTCTGAGCTGCACCGGCTGTAACTATTATAACCGCTGCATCTACAATGTCGTCGTAAGAACCGGCATAAATCTTCATTGGCTTAACAAATGGTACGCCGTGGCTTATATCCATTGCCTCACCTTCGGCTCTGTCGTGGTCAACATCAATAAGAACGAGTTCATTAAAAAGACCGCTTTCCATAAGTGCAAAAGCTGTTGATGAACCAACGAAGCCGCAACCGATTATCGCTACTTTTCTGATATTAACATCTGTCTTTGGCTCTGAAACATGAATTTTTTCCATTTCTAAAACCTCCTACTATTATATATTTTTACCCCTTTGTTACCGTCTTGTCACCGCTCTCTTTTTTCCCGGAATCTTAACTGCAAATGAAAGTGTGCCAAATAACATCATTGCGTATCCAAGTCCTATCATGCCCGTTGAAAAATCAGCCACATGATAAATAGATACATATTTAAGCAGCTTTCCAATTCCTAAAAATGCAAGTGGATTTAACAAAATATATACTTTATTTACTTTCATTCTTCCCTCAAGAATAAAATAAATAAATCCAAATGATACTGCTATTATAGATATTGCAAAGAAAAAGTAAAATGGAATCGCTACATAATAAAAGATTCCTTCCACAACATCTATAAGGTCTGCTTCCATAAGAGTTGATTCATATAAACTCTTATATAAAAGTGGAAGTATATTATAGATCACTACAATAAAAAATGAAGCAACGCTTGTAGTAAGCGCTCCAAAACTAAAAACTGTTGATACCTTTGAGTCAAATAATACTTTTCTTCTTCTGATAAGCTTTATTATATAACTCATAGATGTCATTCCTACACTAAGAGCCATAGATCCTACCGCTGCAAGTATCATAGATAATTCGAATCTCCAGGCAGGCATTTTGGCCCAGTTCTTCATTATCAGTCCATTCTTTACATTTCCATCTCCAAGAGCCCCTGTAAGCCATCCACTTACTGCCAGAAGGCAAGCTCCGAATACCCCTATCAACAGATTTTTTAAAACACTTCTTTTATTCTTCATTTTTTATATTCAGTCCTTAACCCTAGATTTTCCCTCTTTTAATTTATCATAAAACCTTATATTACTCAATAAAAAATACCGCCCCAGTTAGAAGCTGTAACCGGGCCGGTACTATATTTTTTTATTTTGATTTCAGCTGAGTAAGATGATTTGATGCTCCCTGAAGAGTATCTCCATCCTGAATTGAATATGTGATAACTACTAAAAGTCCATCAACTTCTGTTACAAACTGAACTCTTTCCCCACTTGATGTCTGATCAGCAGGAATATCAAGCATTGCATATGTTCTGCCAAGATATTTTCCTTCACTTACTGTAAGTCCCTTATAGTTTGTTGCTGTCATATTAAGATACTCAACAGGTGTAAGATCTGACATATAATAAGCTTTGGGATTAATATATGATACCACAATATTAGTTCCTGTCTGTGCATTTACAACTACTGCACAATAAGTAACCTGTGTTCCATATGGTGAATTAACGCCATACCAGTAATTGTTGATCTCATCCTCTGTTGCGTCAGTTGCAGATGCAAGTTCCTTAGCTGATAAGAAACGCCATACAGAACTGTCTCCAAGTATTGCAAAGCCTGCAAAAGAATTATAATAAGTATCATCCTCATAATAACCTGTTATTGACTGAGCATTTGTACCACTTGCTTTATCATCTTTAACTTCTACAGGTGTTCCCTGACTATACTGAGAATAGTCTCCTGGAACACTGTGATTATTTCTTGCATCAGTTGATGTTGCTGCATCTGACTCTGTTGCTGTATTTAAATTTGGTGATACATATTTCTTTTTGTCGTCTTTTCCACATGATGTCAGAACTGAAAGGAGCATAACACCCGTAAGAACTGCTGCGACTTTTCGTCTCATCTTTAACATAATGTTCCTCCTGTTTTTAATTATTAGTTCTTTTCATCCTCATCTGTTATTTCAGCTACACCAGCTTTCTCGACATCGGCGATAGCCTTTTTGTGCATTGGAATACGACAATTCTTATTGTTTCCGAACTCTACGATAACTGTTGTATCATCAACAACATCAAGGATAGTCCCATAGAAACCACTAGTTGTCATGATGTTATCACCAGGTTCTAATGATTTAAATAATTCTTCCTGCTGTTGTGCCTGCTTCTTCTGTGATCTTTTTGAAAAAAAAGATAAAACAAAGACCATTATAACAACATAAAAAACCAATGCGATAATTGAGAATACCCCTGACCCTCCTGCGGCCTGAGTTCCTTCTGTAAGTAAAATCATAAAAATCTCCTTAATCTTATTCTTTTCCGTTTACCTTAGCGAGCTTATCCTTCTTATACTCAGCATATCTATGCTCCTCTATAGCCTCGCGGATTTCCTCCATCATCTTATTATAAAAAGCTAAATTATGCAAGACACAAAATCTCATGCCCAGCATTTCCTTTGCTTTGAGAAGATGTCTGATATAAGCTCTTGAATATCTTCTGCAGACCGGACAATCGCAGCTTTCGTCGATCGGTCTCTCATCAAATTCATACTTTGCATTAAGCATATTCATCTTGCCATGGTTTGTATAAACCTGGCCATGTCTTCCGTTTCTTGTAGGATATACACAATCAAAGAAATCAATTCCTCTGTCAACCGCCTCTAAAATATTAGCCGGTGTACCAACACCCATTAAATACAAAGGCTTATCCTGTGGAAGATGAGGCGCAGTAACATCTATCACATGATACATTTCCTCATGAGATTCACCAACTGCAAGACCTCCTATAGCATATCCAGGAAGATCAAGTTCCCTTATCCTCTTTGCATTATCGATTCTGATATCATCAAAGACCCCTCCCTGATTAATGCCAAATAGCATCTGCTCCGGATTTATGGTGCCGTCCATCTGATTTAACTCATCCATCTTATTCTTACATCTAAGAAGCCACCTATAAGTTCTATCAACTGATGGCTGGATATATTTTCTATCAGCTTTAGCCGGAGGGCATTCATCAAAAGCCATGGCAATAGTAGATCCAAGATTAGACTGTATTGTCATACTTTCTTCAGGTCCCATAAAGATCTTTCGACCATCTATATGAGAATTAAATGTTACCCCGTCCTCTTTTATATTACGGAGTTTTGCAAGAGAGAATACCTGAAATCCTCCTGAATCAGTAAGAATAGGCCGTCTCCATGTTGTTAACTTATGGAGGCCGCCTAATCTCTTAATTGTCTCATCTCCTGTTCTAACATGAAGATGATAGGTATTACACAGGAGCACCTGTGTGTTTATATCTTCCAGATCATCCGCTGCAACCGCCCCCTTGATAGCAGCCACTGTTCCTACATTCATAAAAACAGGGGTCTGTATCACGCCGTGGGGTGTAACGAATTCTCCTCGTTTTGCTTTACCGTCTGTGGTAATCAGTTTGTACATTAAACTTACTTGGAAGCATCTTCTTCAAGAGTAACAG
>CAMKMR010000048.1 GCA_946413945.1 uncultured Lachnospiraceae bacterium
TATCTACCAGATGGATGCTGATTTTGCCAGGATTGCTGATTATGAAGTTAAGAAGGCTTATATTTCATCTGTCTTTTTAACAGGAGTCGGTTTTTCTAATAAATGGATGAAAAAGTCAACAAATGTACTCTGCCAGGGAAGGCGAGTCTTTGTGGGACAGAATATTTATACCAAGGGCGCCTGCTATAGGGCTGTAGGCGGCGAATATAAAGAATTTTATGACAGATTCTTTGTGGAGACAAAGGAAAATGTACTTTTTGATGTCGGAATATCTTTAGAAGATGAGAAAGATACATTTCTTCCTATCGCTCTTGGTGGAAAGCAGTGGTATAACACCAGCGGAAAAGTTAATGTGATCTTAGATGATACTGATAGGATTACTATAAGATATCGTAATAAGCATGATCATGATGAAAAACGTGAGACTATAAAGATCCACGGTATTCCTAAAAGACCAAACAAGACCACTAAGCTTTCGATTGAAGTTGAATTTGAGAGTCCGCATGATGGAGCGGTTCTTATAAAGGACTTAGGCTTTGGAAAACTCTATCCAACTACAAATAAAATATATAGAAAGGAGTTCAGTATCTGATGGCAAATATAATCATATGCAGAGAAAAAGTAGCTGAAACTCCTTTTATGTTCCTTAATACCAAGGTTGAGGTTTCAACCTATGAGGAACTCTGCTTTTATATATACAACAATACAGTGCTTATCAGTAAATCAACGCTTTCCGAGAAGCTCTTTAACTGGATAAGGGATGAACTGGGCATGACTCAGCTGGCGGAAAGGCTTTATGCACTTTCGAACAAGGTTTCATTTGCTCAGGATATGTTGGTGGAAATCTTGAATGCAGGAGATTATTATTCTCCGGAAGAGATAAAGCAGTATATAGAAGCATTACAGAAGTATAAAAAAATGCCTCATATAAAGAGGGAAAAAATGAAGGCGGATGCATATTTAAACGCCAGAAGATATATTCGTGCAGCTACAATTTATGACAATATATTAGATTATGAGAAGGAAGTGCAGGACAGACCTTTCTTTGCTTCTGTTTATCAATGTAGAGCAATTGCTGCAGCCAATAATATGGATACGGCCGATGCGAAAAAATATTTCCTTAAAGCCTATGAGCTTGGCGGAGATCCTAGGTCTTTGAAGGGGTATTTCTTTGTGGTTTCAGCAGAGGAAGATATTACAACTCTTCGAAGTGAGGTCCATAAGTTTGGTCTTGACGATGAGTATTTCGAGAATATAATGGGAGAGATTGGGGATTCAAAGGAAGACGTCCGGGAGATGACTGTTTTTGCCATGCTTCAGCGAGCTGTCTATAACAAGTTAAATAAGGATATGACAGATTATGATAAACGAATGGATATCATTCTTGCTGAGATAAAGGACGAGTTTAGAGATCAAGCTATTTAAAGAAATGAGGAAAATATATGAAAGAATTAGACAAGACTTACAATCCTGAAGAGATTGAGAAAAGACTTTATAGTAAGTGGGAAAACAATGGATATTTCCATGTTGATCCAGACAGAAGTAAGAAGCCATTTACTATCGTTATGCCACCTCCAAATATCACAGGACAGCTCCACATGGGACATGCCCTTGATAATACAATGCAGGATATTCTCATTCGTATGAAGAGAATGCAGGGGTATAATGCTCTCTGGCAGCCTGGTACAGACCATGCAGCTATTGCTACAGAGGTTAAGGTTACTAATTCTTTAAAGGAACAGGGTATCGATAAGCATGAGATCGGCCGTGAAGCTTTCCTTGAAAAGGTTTGGGACTGGAGAAAAGAATACGGTGGACGTATCATCAACCAGTTAAAGCGTATGGGTTCATCTGCTGACTGGCAGCGTGAAAGATTCACAATGGATGAAGGAAACAATAAGGCCGTAAATACAGTATTTAAGAAACTTTATGATAAGGGCTGGATCTATAAAGGTTCAAGACTTGTTAACTGGTGTCCTGTATGTCAGACAACAATTTCTGATGCAGAAGTTGAGCATACAGAGCAGGCCGGGTTCTTTTGGCATATCAATTATCCTGTAAAGGGTGAGGAAGGAAGATTTGTAGAGATCGCTACTACTCGTCCGGAGACTCTGCTTGGTGATACAGCGGTTGCTGTAAACCCTGATGATGAAAGATATCAGGATATCATCGGCAAGATGCTTATCCTTCCTTTAGTTGGAAGAGAGATCCCTGTTATCGCAGATTCTTATGTTGATAAGGAATTTGGAACAGGCTGTGTTAAGATAACACCTGCTCACGATCCTAACGACTTTGAAGTTGGTAAGCGTCATAACCTGGAAGAGATAAACATCATGAATGATGATGCTACGATCAACTGCCCAGGTTCTAAGTACGATGGAATGGATAGATACGAAGCACGTAAGGCTATGGTTAAGGATTTAGAGGATCTGGGCCTTCTTGTTAAGATCGTGCCTCATTCACATATGGTTGGTACTCATGACAGATGTAAGACAACTGTAGAACCACTTATCAAGCCACAGTGGTTCGTTAAGATGGACGAGATGGCTAAAGAAGCAAGAAAGGTTGTTGAAGACGGCAGCCTTAAGCTTGTACCTGAAAGAATGAACAAGGTATATTTCAACTGGCTGGATAATATCCGTGACTGGTGTATCTCACGTCAGTTATGGTGGGGCCATAGAATCCCTGCATATTACTGTCAGGATTGCGGTGAAGTGGTTGTTGCAGATGAAATGCCAACAGTGTGTCCTCAGTGCGGAAAGAATCATTTTAAGCAGGATGAGGATACACTTGATACATGGTTCTCGTCAGCTCTCTGGCCTTTCTCAACAGTAGGCTGGCCTGATACAGATTCAGAAGATTATAAGTATTTCTTCCCAACAGATGTACTTGTAACTGGATATGACATCATCTTCTTCTGGGTTATCAGAATGGTCTTCTCATCATTAGAGCAGACAAAGCAGTTACCATTCCACACAGTTCTTTTCCATGGTCTTGTAAGAGATGATCAGGGAAGAAAGATGAGTAAGTCTCTTGGAAATGGTATCGACCCACTTGAAGTAATAGATAAATATGGTGCTGATGCACTTCGTTTCACTCTTATAACAGGAAATGCTCCTGGTAATGACATGCGTTTCTACTGGGAAAGAGTTGAAGCTAATCGTAATTTCGCAAATAAGATCTGGAATGCTTCTCGTTTCATCATGATGAATATCGATAAGGTTTCAGAAGATGAAGTAAAAGCTGTTAAGATAGAAGATCTTACACTTAGTGATAAATGGATCTTAAGCAAAGTTAATACTCTTGCTAAGGATGTAACTGAAAATATGGAGAAGTTCGAGTTAGGAATTGCTGCAGATAAGATCTACTCATTTATCTGGGAAGAGTTCTGTGACTGGTATATCGAGATGGTTAAGCCTCGTCTCTGGGATGACAGTGACTCATCAAAGCCGGCTGCAATTTACACTTTAAAGACAGTACTTACTACTGCACTTAAGCTTCTTCATCCATATATGCCATTCGTTACAGAAGAGATCTACTGCAACTTAACTGGTGATGAAACTATCATGACTTCTGAGTGGCCTGTATTTAATGAAGAGTACAGCTTTGCTGCTGAAGAAGCAAACGTTGATATCATTAAAGAAGCAGTACGTTCTATCAGAAATATCAGAACAGAGATGAATGTTGCGCCTTCGCGTAAAGCAAAGACAATAATCGTATCTGATAATAGCGATGTAAGACGTGTATTTGAAGATTCAAAGGCTTTCTTTGGAGCCCTTGCTTATTCAAATGAAGTAGAAGTAAAGGAAGATAAGACTGGCATTGATGATGATGCTGTATCAGCAGTTATCCATAATGCAGTTATCTATATGCCGTTTGCAGATCTGGTTGATGTTGAGAAAGAACTTGAAAGACTTAACAAGGAAAAGACTCGTCTCGAAGCGGAGATAAAGCGTGGAACAGGAATGCTTTCAAATAAGAACTTCGTTGACAAGGCACCGGCAGCAAAGGTTGAAGCAGAAAAAGAAAAATTAAAGAAATATGAAGAAACATACGCTGCAGTAAATGAGCGTATCAGTCAGCTTTCAAAATAAGAGTTCTAAAATTATGAATAATGGATTTAGTCTCAGAAGAAAAATCGTATATGTGATCATCATACCAATAATCCTTGCACTTGCCCTTATGGGCATCTGCATAGGAACATTTGGCGTGGATTCAAAGCAGACTTTTGCTATGACCTTACTTCTCGCGGTGTACGTGATATTTGTGATCATAGCTTATATAAGACTGCGCCCGATGATAAATGCAACCTTAGTGGATTATTCTCTTGAACAGGGAAAGATTCAGAAAGAACTGCTTAGAAAACTTGCGGTTCCTTATGCAATCCTTGATACAGACGGGCATATCATGTGGGCTAACAACGAATTTCACAGAACTGTGGGAGTTAGTGAAAAAAAGCATATAACAAAAGGGGTTGATTCCTATTTCCCTGAACTTGCTCCTAATATCTTTACTTCTCTTGATGGAAAGCTCAATATGGACGTTTCATTTGGAGATAGAAAGTTCAATGCTCTTATAAAGAGAGTTGATCTTTCAAATGTTTTCGATAACGAAAGAGAAGAGACAAAGAATGATGATGTTGTTATAGTAATGTATCTCTTTGATGTAACTGAGCTTAAGGCTTTGCAGAAGGAGAATCAGGATCAGAAGCTTATTGCAGGTCTGGCTTATATTGACAACTATGATGAGGCTATGGATTCTCTTGATGAGGTAAAGCACTCGATACTTACAGCCCTGGTTGATAGAAAGATAAATATGTATCTTTCAAATGTTGATGCGATTGTAAAGCATCTTGAGAATGATAAATATCTCTTTATATTTCCTCAAAAGTATATGCAGACTTTAAAGGATGATAAGTTCTCGCTTATTGATGATGTTAAGAGTATCAACGTTGGAAATGAAATCCCCATGACTCTTTCTATCGGTATAGGAGCGGGAACAGATAAGTTTATTGAAGCTTATGAATATGCCCGTATCGCTATAGGACTTGCTCTTGGACGAGGAGGAGATCAGGCCGCGGTTAAATATGGTGACCAGGTTTCTTATTTTGGCGGAAAGAGTGCAGGAGTTGAAAAGACGACCAGAGTTAAAGCCAGAGTTAAGGCCCAGGCTTTTGAAGAGCTCTTAGAAAGCCGTGACAGAGTTATAATTATGGCCCACAAGAGACCGGACGCAGATGCATTTGGCTCAGCAGTGGGAATCTACAGGCTTGTGACAACGCTGAATCACAAGGCGCATATAGTTATAAATGAGGAAACAGATGCGATCCGTCCTATCATAGGAACTTTCAAAGGCAGTAATATATACGGGGATATGATAATCACCAGCGAGCAGGCCATTGATATGGTGGGGCCTGGAACTATGGTGGTAGTGTGTGATGTTAATCGCCCAAGCCTTACTGAATGTGAAGAACTGCTCTCTATGGTGAACAGCATTGTAGTCTTTGATCATCATAGACAGACAAGTGAGGCGATAGCAAATGCAACGCTCTCTTATATAGAGCCATTTGCTTCATCTGCATGTGAAATGATCACGGAAATGTTCCAGTATATTTCCATAAAGCCTAAGATCAGGCCGGTTGAGGCTGATGCAATGTATGCTGGAATTCTTATTGATACAGATAATTTTCTGACAAAAACCGGCGTAAGAACGTTTGATGCCGCATCTTACTTAAGAAAATGTGGTGCCGATGTTACCCGTGTCCGTAAGATGTTCAGAACAAATCTTATGGAGATGAAAGAAAGAGCACAGGGAATTAGCAATGCAGAAATATTTATGAACAATTTTGCTATTTCCTATGTTGTTGCGGATCCGGATTCGGATGATGCGCCAACTGTTCCGGTTGCAAAGGCGGCAAATGAACTCCTCAATGTTGTGAATATCAAAGCGTCATTCGTAGTTACAGAAGCAGAAGGAGGAATCCTGTATGTTTCTGCAAGATCTATAGGAGATGTGAATGTACAGGTGATAATGGAGAAATTTGGCGGTGGTGGCCATGCTACAGTAGCCGGAGTTCAGCTTAAGAATGTGACAAAGGAAGAATTTTTTGAAAAGTTAAAGACAACACTCGCAGAAATGTATTCGGAAGGAGAAATCTGATGAAAGTTATATTACTTGAAGATGTTAAGTCTCTTGGAAAGAAGGGGCAGATAGTTGAAGTTAATACAGGTTATGCAAGAAATTTCGTGCTTCCTAAGGGAATCGGAGTTGAGGCAACACAGAAGAATCTTAATGATCTTAAGTTAAAGACTGCTCATGATGAGAAAGTTGCAAAGGAAAAACTTGAAGCTGCTAAAAAGTTAGCTGAGGATCTTAAAGAAAAAGAAGTTACAACAACAATGAAAGTTGGAGAAGGCGGACGTACATTCGGTTCTATCTCTTCAAAAGAGATCGCAGAACTCTGCAAGTCTCAGCTTAAGCTTGATATAGATAAAAAGAAGATCCTTATTAAGGAACCTATCAGATCTATCGGAACAACAATTGTTGGCATTAAGCTTCACCCTGAAGTTACAGCAGAACTTAGAGTAAAAGTAAAAGAAGCGTAAAAATCTTTTTGGAAGGGCAAAAAATGGCAGAGAATGAGAATAGTATAAAGAGAATACTACCCCATGATAATGAGGCTGAGAAGGGGGTCATCGGTTCAATGATGATGGATCCGGATGCCATTTCTGATGTCAGCGGTTTCCTTGTAAAAGATGATTTTTATAATATTCAGTATGGCCTTTTGTTTGAGGCTATGTGTCTTATTTTTAACGAAGGTAAGCAGGTGGATCTGGTTACGCTTTCTGAGAGGCTTAGACAGATGGGCGCTCCTGAAGAAATATACAGATCAGAATATCTTTCAGAAATTCTGATGAACCAGCAGACATCTGCATTTGCTATGAATCACGCGACGATAGTAAGAGATAAGGCAACCCTTAGGAAAATGATCAAAGCGTCGGATATTATCGCGATGAATTGTTATGAGGCTAAGGATACTACAGAGAATATCCTCGGAAATGCAGAAGAGTCAATCTTTAAGCTGGTTCAGGACAGAAATGGTTCGAGGGATTTTACACCGATGAATCAGGTAGTGGTTTCAGTCATTAATGAGATTGAAGATGCTGCAAAAAATAAGGGTAGAGTTACAGGTATACCTACTGGCTTTATAGATCTTGATCTTAAACTGGCTGGTCTTCACGGAGGAGAACTTATTCTTATCGCAGCCCGTCCGGCCATGGGTAAGACAGCCTTTGAACTTAGTATAGTCCACCATGTGGCAGTTAAGGAACATGTTCCTGTAGCGGTATTTTCTTTGGAAATGAGTAAGGAGTCGCTTACACAACGTCTTTTAGCTATTGATGCTATGGTCGACTCCCAGAATATAAGAACAGGTGAACTTTCAGATGATGACTGGGATAAGATCATCGAAAGTTCGGATAGTATCGCTGCGGCACCGATATATATTGATGATGATTCTGATCTTACTATTTCAAAAATGAGATCAAAGTGTCGTAAGTTAAAGCAGACAAAGAATATTGGACTGATAGTTATAGATTATTTACAGCTGATGAGTTCTCAGGGAAACGTGGAATCCCGTCAGCAGTTTATCTCTGAAGTATCCCGAGCTATGAAGGGAATTGCCCGTGAATTAAAGGTTCCGGTTATAGCTCTTTCACAGCTTAACCGAGCAGTTGACTCGCGCCCTGATCATAGGCCTGTACTGGCAGACCTTCGTGAGTCAGGAGCGATAGAGCAGGACTCGGACGTAGTAATGTTTATTTATAGAGATGAGTATTACAATCCGGAAACAGAACGTCCGGGAGTGGCAGAGATAATCGTTGCCAAACAGAGAAGTGGTTCGACTGGACCAGTAGATCTGGCCTGGCTGGGTCAGTATACAAAATTTGCAAATATGGCAAAATAAAAATAAGCTTAGGCTTCAGGCCTAAGCTTATTTTTTACTACTGCCCCTGGATTCTGATCAGTTTTTTCAAAAGCTGTTCATCTGACAAGTCATAAATGTTATCCAGAAGCCAGATATGCATATCTTTTGCTCTTTGTTTGAAAAAGTTGGTACCGCTGGTCTTTTCGTCACAAGGATTAGCCATGATTATAACCTTCTTTGCGTACTTGCCTCCAAAACGGCTTGTTACAGTCTGGAGCTCATGAAGAGCTTTACTGTCTATGCGACCGCTCTTGCAGGAGATAAAGGTAGGAACGACATTGTGCATAAGTATCACGTCGATTTCATTCATGGTATCAGGGTCGCTGTTTTGGGCGATATTGCCGTCCCAGTCGATAACGGCGCCGATAACGGCGTCGTGAAAAATATCACGATTTCTGGTGGCTACTTCGTATACATGGAGTTCCAGGATGTTTCCGGTTTTTGTGACAATATGTTTTATCTTGTTATTTTTAAATTTAAAAGAAATACTTCTTTTTTCAGTCTGAAAATTTCTTAGTACATCCAGGTCTCTTAAACGGTAGAAAAGATGTACTGCATCATCCAAGGCGGCTTTAGGAAAAGTATAAACATTATTCTCATCGTGTGGATAGCGTTTTACAACTTCTTCTACGACAGCACAGTATTTGTTCCATTTAGATTTAAGTTCTTTTGAAAGTCCCCAGATCTTTCTTATATCTGATCTGAAATCGTCGTCTAAAGTCCAGATGGAAAAACTACCGGTATCATTTGTTAAAGAGCCTCCATGAAGCATTATATCGCCTTTTACGCTCATTTTTATGGCTTCGCTATGTCTTTCTATCTGATCCTTTGAAAAATCAATCTCCGTGCCTGTATATGGATCTATACGAAGGGTGTTGATATATTTTTTAGATGAAACATATCCAAAGGCAATCAGCAGCATCTCACCACCGCCTGTTAGTTCAAACCTTGCATTTGGATGAACAGAAATGATATCTTCTATGGTCTTTACGCAAAGATCAAAATCATCACGTGGAACTTCGATAAATTCCACGGTTGTTTCAGGACTTGTATAATTTGCAAAGGCCTGAAGACTTTTCATTTTTCTGGTCAGCATATTGTGTTTATGACCTATGTAAATAATGGTATCCGGCTTATATTTTAGAAGAACCATGATGTTCTCCAAAGCCTCTTCTGAGAAAAATTCTACGTAGCAATCTCCCATATTTTATACCTCCCTCAGTAAGAAGTAACCCTTGTTTAAATTATAACAAAGTATAAAAAATATTGCATTAATAGGATACATTTTTTATAATGCAAGGTAATGACTAAAAAATTTAAGGCATAATCTTAAGAAGAAATTACGCTAGGTAACGAATTAGAAGTACAGGAGAAAAAAATGATTAGTGATAATGAGCTGGCAAGAATAAAAGAGTTAAAAGAGAAAAATGATGCAGTTATCCTTGCGCATTATTATGTTGACGGGGATGTTCAGGCTGTTGCTGATTATGTGGGAGACTCATTTTTCCTTGCAAAGGTCGCTACTAAAATTGAGGCAAAGGCTATAGTTTTTGCAGGTGTATCATTTATGGGAGAAAGTGCCAAGATTCTTAATCCTGAAAAAAAAGTCGTAATGGTAGATGAATTTGCAGACTGCCCAATGGCGCATATGGTTAAGATCGAGGACATTAAAAAAGTTAGAGAAGAATATGAGGATCTGGCTGTTGTATGCTATGTGAATTCAACAGCAGAGATAAAGTCCTATTCAGATGTATGCGTAACCTCATCAAATGCGATAAAAGTTTGTAAGAATC
>CAMKMR010000049.1 GCA_946413945.1 uncultured Lachnospiraceae bacterium
CTTATTTTCAATCAAGATTGCGGGACTCGCGAAGCGAGTTTCGCAATTACCTATTTTAGTCTTTTTACACTCCTATCTTACTATCTGACAAGTAAAAAGGCAATGAAAAACCGGATGAAGAATCTCCATCCGGTTTTTGTAACCCCTGATTAATTATATAGTCTTATTTTGTTTTCCAGGTTCCGTTCTCCCAAGTGTATTCTCCACCATCTGTTGTCTTATAAACAAACTTTGTAATGATGAAATCTGACTTTGACTTAGAACTTGTTGTAGGACTTGGTGTAACAGTAATATCAAAGTCTGCTGACTTAAGATCTGTAAGCTCAACTATCTTTGTCTTCAAGTCTCCGCTAACGCCTGTACCATACCACTCAGAATATACTGCCTGAGCTGCAACATAAGCTGTTTCAGCAGCATTCATATCTTTCTTTGCCTTTGCTTTATCAATGTAACCAAGCAATGCTGGTACAAGAACTGCAGCAAGGATAGCTAAGATAACGAGTACTACGATAAGCTCAACGAGTGTAAAACCTTTGTTATTTTTCTTCATAACTTTCTCCTCCTTTGATAAAAATACTAGTTTTTTCTCTCATTTGTATTTGATATATGAATTATAACAAATGGATTTTTCCCACTTCAAGCGAGTTTGAGTCGTTTTTTTAACAATTTGTAAACTTCGGCCTTTTGCACACTTAAGCCAAAACCCGTTTGTGCATATCTCACAGGACGCACGACCATTTTTGACCGTTTCAGTCATTGTTTTTTTGTCATTTCATTCATTCTGGTGACATGTGTATCTTCTGTGAATCGGTCCAAAATCACTTTTGTGAACAAACGGTCACAAACTCCGAAATATTGCACTATTTTTAATCATAATAGCTTACCTTGGCAAGCTCATCCATCGTTGTAACCCCATCCTTAACCAGGTTCAAGGCACTCTGTCTAAGGGTATCCATCTTCAGTTCATTTACAGCATAGCTCTTGATATCATCAGCAGATTTCCCTTCCTGGATCATGCTTCTTATATGTTTATCAATAGGCAGGATCTCATGAATAGAAACACGCCCCTTATAGCCGGTGTTATTACACTGAGGACAGCCTACCTTATGTTTTACTCTAGAAAGCCTGTATCCTAAGATCCTCTCCTCAGCATCGGTCATTTCTCCCCACTCACCGCAGAAAGGGCATACCTTTCTAACAAGTCTCTGAGCTATGATACCTACAAGGGAATTAGCCAGCATAAATGGCTCTACCCCCATATCCACAAGTCTTACAACCGAAGAAGCAGCATCATTGGTATGCAGGGTTGAAAGTACAAGATGACCGGTGATAGCAGCTCTGACCGCAATAGTCGCCGTTTCCGAGTCTCTTGTCTCTCCTAACATGATGATATCCGGATCCTGTCTAAGCAACGCTCTAAGGCCGATCTCAAAGGTAAGTCCGGCCATATTATTAACCTGCATCTGATTGATACGGGCAATATTTTTTTCAACCGGATCTTCAATAGTTGAAATATTAACACTTCCCTTAGCCAGCTTATCGAGTATCATATAAAGCGTTGTCGACTTACCAGATCCTGTAGGACCTGTAACATATATGATACCATTTGGAGATCTGAGCATACCATCAACCAGCTGGAAGTTTCTTTCTGTCATACCAAATGATCCTGAGTGGTCTATAGTAGCGGCACTTGCCAAAAGTCTCAAAACCGCTTTTTCGCCAAATACAGTAGGAATTACAGATACGCGGACATTTACATTAGCCCCATCAATCTGGGTCTTAAAATGACCATCCTGAGGTACACGTCTTTCAGCAATATCTAAGTCTCCTAAGATCTTAATACGAGCTATAAGCGAAGCATGTATATTCTTCTGAAGTGTCATAAAGTCGACGATGACACCATCCATTCTCATTCTTACCGAAGTAAAATTTTCAAAAGGCTCAATATGAATATCAGATACATTTGAGTTGTAAGCTCTTACCACCAGCGAATCCAGCAGCTTGATGATAGGAGTATCATCATCCGAATCTTCAACATTAACAATCTCAACATCCTGAACCGTACTTTCTTTTGATGCGCGGGCGGCAGACTTACGGGCTGATACTTCTGAATAATAGTAGCTTATAGCATCGAGCAGTGGTTTTTTCTCTGTAAGTACAAGCTCTATATCCATTCCTGCAATCTGGCGGACATCTTCTATACCGTAGAAATTAAGTGGATCGTTGGTAAGAACCCCTAAAGTCTCATCGCTTTTCTTAAAAGCCAGCATGCAGTATTTAACCGCAAGAGGCTGAGGTATTATCTCAACCGCATTAATATCGATGGAGAGATCCCCGATATTACATACAGAGATATCCAGACGTTTGCCAAGAGCAAGAAGCATCTGCTTCTCTGTGATAATATTAAGTTCAATAAGCGCTCCACCAAGCCTTACGCCCTGGTGTTCCTTCTGATAGGCAACCGCCCTGTCGATATCAGCATCTGTTACATAGCCAAATTCTTTAAGTACGTCACCTATTCGAATGTTCTGATTTTTTCTTAGTTCCATACTCTACTCCTCACTCGTATCCTGCTCACACATATAGAGTTCAATAGTAACTGTAAGCGTCTTGGTTACGACTATCTGGCTCTGTTGTACAATCGTAGTAGTTGTACCATCCCCATTGTCAATCACAGTATTTTCCTTCTTATCAAGAGAATCAACTTCTCCCCAGGAATAAGATTTGATAAAAATCCTCTTTTCTGAATTAATAAGCTCATTTAAAAAGGCCTGCAGATTCTCATCACTGCCCCCAACCTTCATAGTAACTTCTACAGCATAGACATCCGTATTCTGACTGTTGGAGCTGCTTTCTTCAGGCATTTCAAGCTCCTGCTCGACTTCATCCACATCTTCTAACGTGGTTCCTGAAGAAGAATCAGAATCGTCCTCCTCCTCAGCTTGCGTCTGGACCGCCTCCTCTTCACGCTGAAGCTGTTTATAGAGTTCAGAATACTGATACGCCGAAAGCTGCTTCGGTCCTCCCGGCATTGCAATACTCATATCGTAAGACTGCAATTTATGAGAAAGCGCCATTCCTGTAAGCATCTGATCCACCTGATCACTTACCATAATATCAAAGAATTCTTTTCTCTTTTCTTTTATCTTTTCTCCAACTTCATCCTGAGACATCTCTAACACCGGCAAAGTTGAAACCTTGATCTTATTTACTGACTTCTGTTCTTCCTCATCCGAAATCTGAGATTCAATCTCCGCAATAGAACTAAGAGCCGGCCTTACGCCATAATAGAGTCCGAGAGCAAGTATAGCGAATATTACTGTAAAGAATACTAATTTTTGATCTTTTTCCGACATACTTATCCCCCCCCTATTCTTCAGTATCCGAACCATCTGCAAATGGTTCTTCCCAGGCAGCATCTGTCTCTGTCGCTTTTACTATATTTCTTCCTGCACTTTCAGCCAGTGTACATGCCACATGAATATCCCAGATTCCACCTGCATCATCTCCTGAATAAGAATAACCCGTATAATTAACACTGCTGAATATATCCATCTTATTAAGAACTTTAATATATTGATTGATAAGATCTACATCCGCAGCCTTGGCGGTAACATTTATAACACCAGCTTCTGCATCAAAATTACCAATCTCTATAATGGCATAGCCCTCAGCTGTATCTTTGATTATCTGTACTATTTCTTCTGTTGCTATAGGATAAGAATCTATTTTTTTAGTGATGTCATCCATTGCTTTGTACTTTGTTTCTATGGCCTCACTTCTTTCTAAAATCACATCGTATCTGGCAACATCCATTGCAACATTTTCATTGTATTCCTTAAGCTCATCTAACTTGGATTTCTTAAGAAGTCTCACGGTCCAGGCCGCTGCTATAGCAATGACCATCGCTGCTGTAACAAAGGAGCCAATGACTATCTTCTGCTTAAGCTTATCAGCCTCTTTCTCATCCCTTTTTACAGTATTCATCGAGACAAGAAGATTGGCCTCTTTTCCAAAATCATAAAGACCGCTCACAGGGAAAAGATATCCTGCAGCTTCTATATCCTGCACATCACCTTTGCCAACTCCCGGCCTTAACGCTTCTACAGGCGTATTGATTCCCTGGCCATTTACAAGTTCCTGATAAAAAGGCACTTTCGAAGATTCCCATCCCGCAACAAAAAGCTTTTCAAACTGTCCCTTAAGACCTCTTGTCTGAAGGAACTGTGACAACTGACTTAAAGACTTTATACATTCTTCGAGATGTTCATCCGTCCCCGGAGTGTTGAAACATCTTACACTGTTATAATAGAAAAATTCCCCGTCTACAAATACAACATTCGCAAGAAGATTATCATTAGATAACTGAAGGATAAAGGACTTAGCCTGTTTTGCAGCTGTTTCCCTGGTAAATCCTATGATACTTCCTTCACTAGAAAAGATCCCTTTTAACTCCGCCCCCATAAATTCAAATATCTTCACATAATCCCTAAGAAGATCCACCGGAGCCGATTCACCATAAACCTTAGCCATCTTTTCTTTTGCATTTTCGCTCAGTTTTGTATATGCAAATACCTGTTCCGAATCCTCATCACGGCCCATATCTGCAAACTCTCTCTGAATAAAATCAAGGCTTTTTTCTTTATTCATTTTAGGCAGTTCGATCTGCTTACCGGCGATCTTATTTGAATTGATGACCAGATAAATATCCTTTAAGGGAATATTATTCTTAGTCCAGTACTCTTTTAAAAATTCCCCAAAATTAGTCGGATTCATCACAATACCATTTATTATGGAACCTTCAGGAGCAAGAGTAGTATAGACATTTGAAAGTCCTGCCTTTTTTCCTCTGTTTCCAACAGCAATCTGAATCTGCTGGTTAGATAAATATACACTTACACTCAAATCCTATCCCCTCCTTATCCCATGTTTGAAATCGACTGGTATGATGAATAAATTGGTGTGATCACGGCGATCATGATAAATCCAACTACTATTGCCATTACAGCTATCATAAGTGGTTCGATCATAGCCACCAGTTTTTCTATAGCGATTTCCGAGTCATAATCCATCTGGTCTGCAATTGATACAAGCATTGAATCAAGCTGACCTGTCTCTTCACCTACCATGATAGATGAAGGAAGTTTCTTAACAAATCCGTCTATTTCTTCAATTGCTTCACTTAAATTTCCGCCTGCTCTGATCTTTGTTATTACATCGTCAAACTGCTTTTCAATATAGGCATTACCAATTGTTGTCTTTGCAATATTAAGACAGGCAACAATAGGCATACCCGCTGAATAAAGGCTCGAAAGCGTTCTTGCAAATCTTGCTGTATATACGATCTTTCTCAGTTTTCCGATCTTAGGAAGATGTATCTCCAATTTGGCTTTCCACAAACTGACCTTAGGTATATTTCCGATAACTACCCAGGCTACATATATTAGCATTGCATAAAAGAGAAGAACGTACCATTTCTGTGCCACGAAATTGCTTATACCGAGAAGGATCGTGGTGGCAAGTGGCAGCTTCTCCATAGTTGCAAAAAGCGAGCTGAACTGAGGAATAACAAATCCCATGATCACTGCAACTACTACAACTATCAAAACACAAAGAATCTTTGGATATACCATAGAACTAGAAATCTTCTGATTCAATCTGTATTCTTTAGAATAATAATCAGCCATATTCTGGGCTGTCTTATCCATACTACCGCTCTGTTCCGCACTTCTCATCATATTGATAAAAAGCACCGGAAATGTATCTCCCTCATTTGCCAAAGCATCTGAAAAAGGAGTTCCTGCCCTGATCTGCTTTAAGATATCCTTGTATATCTTTCTCTCATTTTCTTTAATAGATTCATCTTCAGAGATGATACTCATAGTTCTTACTAAAGATACCCCCGCTCCAAGGAGTTTACTCAAGTTTCTGGCAAAATCAGATATTCTGTCTTCCTTCATCCTTTTTCCACTTCTTGCTCTGGAATTCAGCTTTGCTTCGATCAGGAGCTTATTTTCAGTTTTAAGTTTTTCATGCAGATCAACTTTATCATTGGCCTGCATAAGGCCTGAGACAATTTTCCCTTTTTCATCTCTGGCTTTATATCTGAAAGTCTCCATGTCGCCCTCCTAACTTTATCCTACACCTTTGATCTTATCAATCAATATAAATATTATAACCGTTATAATTCCTGAAATGATAAATAAAACTAATGCTTTCCAGCTTATCCCCATAAATATGGTCGAAAGTACTGCTGACAGTCCCCCTATCGTTTCCACAAGACTATATCTTGCCGATATCCTGTTGCCACAATAACGGCATTTTCCCTTCAAAAGCAGCCAGGAAAATATAGGGATCATATCTTTATAGGAAAGTTCATGCCCACAACTAGTGCATCTTGATTTATCATTTACAAATTTTATCTTTCTAGGAAGCCTGTAGATCACCACATTAAGGAAGGAAAAAACACTGATCCCTATTGCAAACATCACAAGCTCTATTACTGTCCTAGCTAAAAATATAAATACATCTATCATTTTTCTTCTACAAAATCTGCCAGCCTCCACATATAATCAATAGCCCACTCGGTCTCAGAATCATTTTCAAGATAAAGGATCTGAAAATGTCCCGTGCTATAGATAAGACCTGTTATCTCTCGTCTTTTTTTATTATAAGAGATTATCTTAATATCCCCCTTGCTGTCAGGCATCATTTCTCTAACTTTGGAAATAGCGCCTTTCGTTAAGCCATTTGGGCTGCTGGCATCATATACAGATTTACCCTCGCCATAAAATTCAATATCTATCGACCTTAATGCAAGCTTAACGTTTTTTGCCTCTCTTAAAGCCTGTCTTCCATCTGTATCGATCTTAAAGAAAGTAAACGCTATCGCTCCAATAATAAATACCACCACTAATATAAGACAGATCTTGAACAGTTTCATCAAAGCCAGTCTGGTTTTTGTCTTATCTCCCATAAGCGCCCCCCTTGCTTAGTTAATCATCTACCCTTGTTTCCGGCAGGCTGTAACATTTCACATATTTGCATGAAGTATACTCACCCATTCCTTCACGTCCCAACACAAGAGTTATCTTATATACATTATCAGGATATTCAGCCCCCGCTTCTTCTATAGTCAGCGATTCGATCAGATAACCATGATATGATTTTTCCGAAAAAGTCCATATGTAAGGGCTTAAAGCCTGCCTCTCACCATCAATCCCAATATTTGTGGTTGGACTACCATCGCTCTCAACCGTCGGATAAACTATCTTAAGTTTTTTATTCTCAACCAGAAGATTTATCTTCGTACGATTCCTGTCATACATAGAAACCTTTGCATTCCCATTTGCATCTGCCGCGATCTTAGGTGCTTCCATCTCCCCATTTGCACTTTCTAAAACTCCTCCAACCTTTGTAAGTACCATATCCGATACTTCCATATTTGTCCCCATAAAGTTGATATTATTAAAAAGCATTATACCGGCTGAAATGACCTGGGTAACTGAAACCATAAATATAGATAAGAGTGCAAATACCACCACCATTTCTACTAAAGTAGTACCTCTGTTTTTAATAAGACCACCTTCTTTACTCATATCTAAAAAGTCTAAGTTTATAACCTGTGTTTCCTTCTTTCACCTGCTCATATTGAATCTTTTTTACACTTCCAAGACTCATACTTCCTGCAGTTAAAATGTTCCCGCTTCCATTTTTCCCAGCTCCCCTTGTCGTATCCACAACAAGTGTCATGGAATCCATTACTGTATCTGTTTTTATTATCTCCTGAGGATTCAGGTTCTTTTTATACATTTCCTCTTCAAACGCTTCCACCTGCCTCGTCATATCGACAGCTTTAAGGTACATGTTGCTGGAAAATTTAACCACCTGATAGAGTGCCCCTAATATAATAGAAACAAGCAGAAATGCCACCAAGACTTCTACCATTGTAGATCCTCTATTTCTTTTTGCCTTTTTTATCATCATAGTTTGTCACCTCTAATACATCTTTGACTTTAAGGTCCATTTCCAGACTTCATTGCCCTGACTGCTCGTAATGCTTAATTTATAGACTGTATCTACCGTATAAATCTGTTCTCCATATGTAGAAATGGTCTTTACATGAAGGATAGCCCCATTCCTATCTGTCCCTGTTCTGACCCAGTACATGCAGACACTGGTCTCGCAAGCAGTTCCGTCTCCATTAAGATTAAAGTATCTAAAGCTCATTTCAGCTGTATGACTTGATTTTTCCGAAGCATTAAGTGCTGTTCCCATGCCGTCGATCTCATCTTCTGTATAAAATGATGGCCACTTTGTTTCATCCATATTCTGCTTAAGATAATTATAGACATCATTTGCCGCCTCTGTCTTTATATCAATACTTATCTTTTTTTCCATCACATCAGAAAATGACTTTGCCGCTTCCGCTGCCTGCAGGTATTTTTTCTTATTATTGCTGGTCGCAAGAAGCTGATATGCAACAATAAGAAGAAGGAAACAGAGAGCCATAACAACCGTAAGACATACAATTGCATAAATAAGAGCCACGCCCTTATCCGCTTTTTTATTCTTTCTTTTTGTCTCCATGCTATGGCCTCCTTTCCCTTATTTTTTCTTAAATCACAGCTTTTTTATTCTTTTTCTCTTTTATCCTTTTTTCTTTCGTATATTCTTTTTTCTTTTCTTCCTCGTCTTACTTCTTTGTCTTTATTCTTTAATCCTCATCTGGTTTCGGAAGCGGTGTAAGATCCGGCTGTACTGTAAGACTGCTTCCGGAATCCTTAATCTTTTTAAGGAAATCAAGATATTTCTTATCCTCTTCTTCCATCATCTTATATCCAGTCTTAATATTCCAGCCTTCATTTGATACTGGCGAAGGATCATCTGAAAGTCCTGTGATATCTGTTCCTGCACCTTTAAACCTGACAAGATAATCATCGTCATCAGACTTATATGAAGTAAGCGCCGTCTCATGCTCAGGCTTTGCAGCTTCTAAAGCATCATCAAATGCAACTTCTATAAATTCCATATTTATTGAACTATTCATTGGAACCAGGCTTTCTTCATCTGCCGGCTGCCAATATATAGCCCTAAGAGACACCTTATCCTTAAAAGCTTTTACATTCGTAGTAACATTTCTTATCTCAATATTGATAGCTACAACTTTTGATATATCTATGGCATCCCCATCGGAATTAGCTGTATCAGAAAGATTAAGTGTATCAAACTTATAAGCCTCATCCACAACAGTGCAGCTTCTTAAATAATAACGATTCTTCTCATTACCACTTGCATCCACCGTCTTAACCTGTATCTGATAATCATATGTGACATAAGGATGTAAAAGGTCATATAAATGGTCTATATACTTTGGCCAGACATATGCCATATAGTTATCAAAAGTATCCTCTGCCGCGTGTGAAATCATATATTCTATGTATTCATCATAAAAGTATGCATTATAATAATCAGTAAAAGTTGCTAAATCACCTCCAAAGCACACATCAACAGCCTGATTAAATATCTTTACTTGTTCATCCTCATTATATTGATCAGGATTATTATAAAAATACACAACCCAATCTCTGATACTTTTACCTTCTGTACCATTACTATAATGCCATTCTCCATTTTCATAATTAATCTTAATAAGATTAAAACGCTCCCAAACATTACCGCCATA
>CAMKMR010000050.1 GCA_946413945.1 uncultured Lachnospiraceae bacterium
TGATTTGATGAATAAGTATCAGAAATGGTAACTTTTCTTTCATCTGGACTAGGAAAACCTACATCACCTGCAGATTGCGCTTCATAAAAAGTCATTTCAATTATTTTCGATTTCCCCGTACCCTTTTCTGTAGAAAAACGCCAAAATGTACCACTTGTATCTGTACAAAAAGTTTCTATTTCTCCAATAGTCCTTGCAAGCGTTAGCTTTTGAAGTACTCCGTCTCTTTCATCTCTAATCGCCGTTTTATCCTCTTCACTGAGTTTGCTATTTTTTATCATTGAAAGACAAGTCGATTGATAAACATCTACATAATAACACATGTTATCAATCTTTTTTGAATCAATCACTGCTACCTTAGTCGAATTATTAATAGCATTTCTACGCGATAAACCAGCTGCTTTTGAACTCGCAGTAACATTATCATTAAACATAAAAAAAAACGAATCATAATCCTCCATATCCGATTTCAAATATGCAGTAGCTACAACCATATATTCACTTTCAGAAATAGCATCCGCATCCTTCTGCAAAATATGTTCTACTAAGTCATTATTAACTGATCCATCTTCATTACACACAGAATTATTGTACAGCGTCATTAAATCATTTTGCCACGATGAATCTTTCAATACATATTTATTTTGCCCTGGTTGAAATGCTTCTGCCATTGCCCCAAGTCCCCGTCTAGCTGCAGCTCTAAATTTTTTCCCCTTTTCAAAAAATGAATCTAAGCTATCTTTCAATTCAATAAAAAGTTTGGCTCTTTCTTCCCAATATTCAATATCTTCCAAAGCATCATTTTTCTTATGCTCATACCTTTTTTTCGCTCCATAATAAAGCCCTTCATCAACAATAAGCCATCCAGGGGTATTGTCTAACTGTTTCTCCCAGTATTCAACATACCAACTGTTAGTCTCGTAATCTTTTTCGGCAGTCTTAATATTATCTAATATTTCAGTTCCATCCAACACATCCGTATCAAGCCTGTTATCAAGAATATCATTAACATTTTTTATATCTATTTCATCTATTTCATTGGCAAAAGATAAAGCATTAAAAATCTCATTGTATGCCGACAGATATTGACACAAGCTATCTATACACTGTGCTTTAAGCGCTTCTTCCTTATTAAGATTCCTAATTCTATCAGCAATTAAAACATAAACCGAATTCTGATAATCATAATTTTGTTTAATTGTTGATAATTGTTCTATAAGATTTTTACGGTTAATTATCAACCCTTCTATTTCTTCATACCCCATAAGTTTATACTACCTTTTATTCTAAATTTTTTTCAAAGTATGCAAACTAAAGTGGTTAGAGCCAGGTCGAAAAATTCTGGATAAATAAAAAAGGTTGCAACAATAATCAAATTATCATTGCAACCGAACTGCCATAACATTTTATGTCTTAGACTCCTGGCTTTGCGTCCATAGATTTCTCTATGTTTGCTAACTGTTAACTTTGTATCTAGAGTTTATTCTAGAAGTGTGCAAAAGTCAATGCTTTTATTACATATTAATAGGCCGTCCCAACCATTTTTGTGAGATTTATACAGCATATTGTGATTTATGTAAACTTAAATAACATATCAGATCCTAGTCTGTCAACCGCAGCATCTCATGATCTGCTATATATTTTATTACGTTTTCATCTATAATTTACGTATATTTTTGAACGTTTACCAAAAGTTACAATTTTGTTAATATCCCGTTCATAACTCGGCACTATTTTATATATAAATAGTTTTTTCATAACTCTCTCACTTTATTTATTAATGTATATTGTAAAGCAACTAAAGCCCCGCCGGTTCGGAAATCTTGGCGGGGCTTTTTTTTCATCCTTTGTTTTATAATTTTTAGAATCAATTTTACCTTTGTTTGTTTCTAATCTCGTTCTTTGTCTCATTCACTTGCAATTCTGTTCTTAACATCATTATAGTCCTTTATCATATCCTTATCTGGCTTCTTTGAAAAAAGGCTTGCAACTACAACTGCAAATGTAGAAAGGATTATAGCTGGCAGGATCGGATTTATCCTGCTGTATTCTGAGAAAGACTGGTACCCCATATCTGCCGGTATGTATTTAAGATATTTTAACATGGGAACAGCAACACAAGCTGTCAGCATACCTGCTAGTGCGCCTTTTTTTGTCATTCTGTGCCATCTCAGGCTAAGAACTATAACAGGTCCGAGTGCTGTTGTCATAATCATAAACAAGAGAAATACCAGCTCTGATATCTTATCTGATGTCTCTAAATTAAAATACATCACTAATAGTAAGATTCCGATAAGAGTCCCTCTATATGCAACAACATCTTTCACCTTATTTCTTCCAGAAAATATCATATCGCTGATAAAGTCATTTGTTATCTCCGCAACAATAACATGAAGACATATTTCCAAAAGTGCTGAATAAACTGCAAGGATTACTATCATATAGAGATATCCAGTGAGAATTGTAAAAGCATTACTGGCCTGAGTCAGTTTAAAGAAAAGCTCTCTTACAAAATAAATATGTGTGGTAGATGTTCTCTGGACACTTACAGGAAAAATCATGGCGCGCGACATTCCACCCATAATGCAGCAGGCAAAAGTTATAAGCAAAGTAAGGATTATAGTAAGCCTTTTTGCCTTTACCATTACTCTTGCTGACTTTGTAGTCATAAAATACATAAGAAGCCCCGGCATACCAAACACTGCAAGTCCATATGAAAAATAATTAATATAGACATTCTCATCCATAAGAATACCGCCGGAATAAAGGGCATTTACATATCTGCTGACATTTCCAGCCGACCAGCCCTGCATGATATTTTCAAATATAGTCCTGGTACCTAATGTTATGAATATCGCAAAGCATATGCACATTATGCATATAAGAACTATCACACCTTTAAGTTTTCCCAGCCTGTAAACTCCTGCAAAGCCTGATAAAAACGCTGGAAGAAGTGCTGTTAAAGCAATGAGTATAAGCGCAACATAATGTTTCATATCAAAAAGCTGTTCAAATGTCTTTGCCCCTGCATGCAGCGCAAATACAGCAATGCTAAAGCTTGATACTGTTATTATCACAGCAGATATAAACTGTACTATGTGCCCGTCATCTTTAAATCTCTTAGCAAGATACTGAGAGATAGTTTTGACATTCTTATATTTTTTTGTATATCTCATGAGTCTGAAGCCACAAAGCTCCCAGATAAGAGAAAAGCCTAGAAAGAAGCTGAAGGCAATCCAGCCAAGGCCTGCTCCTAAAAGATATATCCCAGAAGGTACAAATATGAGAAATATAAAAGAAAGTGAGGAAACGACCGATGAAATGCCCAGACTGTCTGCATCTATCTTTCCATTTCCTAAACACAGATCCCGCATATCCATACTTTAGCTTCCTCCTTAATTATTCTTTGTGCCTCAATTTTCCAATAAACTATGCATATTTTACTAACAAAAGCATTTTTTCTCTTCCTATTAGTATTTAAGCATTAGTCTCTACTCTCTATCATAATCAGACTTCCTGAATCAAATATAAGACTTGCCTTTTCTGCAAGTATTTCATTACTTACCCCAAGACTGTTTCCAAATTTAAGATCAACGCCGTCTGTGTCATATTTAAATCCTGTAAGATAAAGTCCTCTTACTTCCTCGCTAAAAGGAAGATATGATACATATTTTCCAAACTCTTCTTTCTTATCAAAATAATAAAGTTCGTTTGCCTTAAGAAGTCTTATCCTGTTGTTTTGATCCAGGATATAAGCCTTAATACCCTTATCAAGAAAAATCTTAAGAAGGGAAATATTAGCAAGAAGATGATCTATCCTTGTACCTGTTGCACCAAATATAGTAACAATATCATTATCAGATAGATTTCTGTTTTCTGTAAGAAGCTTAAGAGCTTCCCTTATTGCTCTTTCCATATCAGTATCATCCTTGACAGGATTTAATACTATCGTCTTTTCTGATGCCATTTCTATCAGACTTTTCTCATCACTACTTACAGAATCAAAGTCTCCAACTGCAATATCCGCTCTGATTCCTAACTCGAGCAGCCTTTTTGCGCCTGCATCTGCTCCAATGAAATAAGAGTCTGTATTTGCCACTAACCAGGACATAAAAAATTCTCTATCAAATTTTCCGCCAGCTAATATTGTAATCTTCATAATCTCTTGCTTTTTTCTCTTACTTCAACGTCTTTTACTTTTGCATTTCCTACTTCTGTATTTCCTACTTCATTATCTCAAGGAAATCGCTTACATTCTTTTCAATGTCATTATTAAATATAGCTGAGCCAGCAACTATAACATTTGCCCCAGCGTCGAGTACATCTTTAAGATTGCTAAGCTTTACTCCTCCGTCTACTTCAATATCAAAAGAAAGACCCATATCATCTCTTAATTTCTTAATCTCACTGATCTTATCCAGCTGCGATGCGATAAATGACTGTCCTCCAAAGCCCGGATTTACGCTCATTACAAGCACCATATCAACGTCATTAATAACATACTTTATTGTTTCAACAGGTGTTGCAGGGTTAAGGGCAACTCCAGCCTTCATACCTGCAGCCTTGATAGCCTGAACAGTTCTATGAAGATGCTTGCAAGCCTCAGCATGTACGCACATCATATCTGCACCCACAGCCTTGTAATCATCTATATATCTTGCTGGTTCATCGATCATAAGATGGCAGTCAAGAAATGCATCCGGCACCGCCTGTCTTACAAACTTTATCACTGGAGGTCCAAATGAAATATTAGGAACAAAACTTCCATCCATAACATCAACATGTATCCACTCTGCACCAGCCTCGTGAACCTTCTTAAGATTTTCACCCATATTGTTAAAATCTATAGAAAGCATTGAAGGTGATAAAATATTCATTAGTATTTCCTCCTGCTCTTTAGCAATTCAAAAAGTGATCTGTAGCTTTCGTATCTTTCCTTGGAAATGTTACCTTCTTCTACAGCTTTTTTCACGCTGCAGCCCGGTTCCGCCATATGCACGCAACCTGTAAAACGGCAGCTGTCATTATATTCATTAAATTCTCTATACATATACATAAGCTGATCTTCGCTAAGATCCATAAAATCCATAGAAGAGAAACCAGGCGTATCCATGATAAATGTATCTTTGTCCACCTGTATCAGCTCTGAATGTCTGGTAGTATTCTTACCTCTTTTTATCTTCTGGCTTATCTCTCCAGTCTCTGCCTTAAAACCCGGAAGTATGGCATTCAGTATCGAAGACTTGCCTACTCCTGACGCTCCTGATAAAACCGAAGTCTTACCCTTAAGAAGCTGCTTTAACTCATCTATACCTTCTTTTGTATGAGCCGAAGTAAGAAGTACTCTATAGCCCGCCTTACTGTAAATATCAGCATAATAATGAACCTTATCTATTTTTTCCTTACTTCCGTCATCAATCTTATTAAAACAGATTATCGTTTCAATCTCCTGCTGCTCCATATTGATAAGGAACCTGTCCAAAAGTCCAAGATGAGGCTCCGGATAAGCTGCCGCAAAAATGATAATCGCCTGGTCAGCATTTGCAGCCGCCGGGCGAATCAGTTTATTTCGACGAGGCAAAATAGAGATGATATTCCCAGTTATTTTTTCCGAGTCTTCTACCATTTCTATCTCGCAGTCGTCGCCAACCAGAGGCTTAACTTTATTATTTCTAAAGACTCCTCTGGCTTTACATTCATATATTTTTAAATCCTCACATGCGACGTAATAAAATCCGCCGATGCCTTTAACAATTTTACCCTTCAATTTTCTTCCTATTCCTGATTGAATGTAAGTGTAAATGATGGTGAATAATCAGCTGTTACATCATTTCCTTCTGCGTCAACAACTGAAATTGAGATCTTTCCATCATTAAAGCTGAGGCCAGATACATTTCCATCAATTGTAATGCTTTCATCGTTTCCTGAGGCATATGCTGTTGCTGCTGTATGAGCACCATCACCATCAACTATATAGACAGTTACAGTAACCTGCTTATCCTTAAGTGCTTCCATGTTGGTGTTCTTAACAGAACCGCTTACAAGACCTGTATAAGTCTTTGCTGCTGGGCCTTCGCTTATCACTATATCAACTGATGTTCCCTCATTTACCTCTGAACCAGCTGATACGCTCTGAGAAATAACAAGTCCCTTCTCAACTGTATCAGAATTCTGGTAAGAAACATTTCCAAGAGAAAGCTTTGCTGCCTTAAGGCTGCTTGAAGCTGCAGACTCTGAAATGTCACATACACTAGGAACTTCTACCTTCTTAGTCTGGGCACCATTACTTACAACGATCTTAACTTCGCTGCCCTTTGGTGCTTCCTGTCCGCCTTCAGGACTCTGAGAAATGATACCATCCTTTTCAACTTCATCGCTGAATTCATAAGAATGTGTTACTTTAAATCCCTGTTCTTCAAGGATCTTTGACGCCTGACCATCTGTATAGCCCTTACCAACTACTGTTGGAACCACAACAGACTCAGCACCTGCTGATACATAAACTGTGATCAGCTTATCATCATAGATCTTTTCACCAGCTTCCGGATCAGTCTTAATTACATAGCCTTCTTTAACATCCTGATTTTTTTCAGAAACAAACTTTATCTCTTTGAAGCCCTTTTCCTTAAGTGTCTTCTCAGCTGCCATCTGTGTTAAACCAACAACATCCTGCACTTCTAAAGTCTTACGTTCTGTTGTTGCTTCAGTAGCTGAAGCAGAGGTCGTGCTGTTTTCATTTTTCTTATTTCCAAAATGGAACCATCCCGCGATGTTCCCGATTACAACGAAAAGAATCACTGCGATTATCACTGCCACAGCAACACCGCCTATAACAACAGCTTTCTCAAGCTTTGGATCTATACCCTCTTCGTCGTCATCTTCATCATCATCCTGCTTTTTTCTTCTTTCATAACTAAGATCATCTTCGTCATCTGAGACTTTCTTTATAGACTGTCTCTTTACAGGTCTTTCATCCTCATCGTCGAAGTCATCTTCATCATTCATAAGCGCATCAAGTCTTGTTCTCTCAGGAGTTGGCTGTGACGAAGCAGCCTTTGATACGTTATATTTTATTGTATCGCCATTTTTTATCTCGTCTCTTTCCTTCTGAGAAAACTCCTGTGTCTTTAAATTGGAAGTATCCTGAGAAGGTGCAAAGATTATATCTATATTAGGATTATTCTTTACTCTCTTAAGATCATTTATAAGTGAGTGTGTTGTAAAATATCTCTTTTCAGGTTTCTTCTGAGTTGCCTTAAGCACAACCTTCTCAAGGCTTGAGAATATATCAGGATAAAGCTTTCTTGGTGGAACTATATCATTCTGGATATGCATAAGGGCGATAGCAACATTTGTATCCCCTTCAAATGGTACCCTTCCGGTTATCATCTCATACATTGTGATACCAAGTGAATAGATATCACTTCTCTCATCACTGTATCCACCTCTTGCCTGCTCTGGAGAGATATAATGTACTGATCCCATTCCAGCTGTAGACATTGTATTTGAAGTCGCAGCCTTTGCTATACCAAAGTCTGTGATCTTTAATATTCCTGTTTTTGAAACTATTATATTCTGAGGCTTGATATCTCTATGAATTACATGATGATCATGAGCTGCCTCAAGTCCGGAAGCGATCTGGATTGAAAAATCAATAGCCTGATCCATAGAAAGTCTTCCATTAAGGGCTATATACTCTTTAAGAGTGATGCCTTCTACTAACTCCATTACTATGAAGTTTCTGCCATTATCTTCGCAAACATCGTAAACACTTACAATATTGGGATGTGTAAGTCCGGCAGAAGCCTGAGCTTCAACCCTGAACTTTGCAACAAAGTTTGCATCATTTGAATATTCTGTCTTAAGAACCTTAATGGCTACATATCTTTTAAGTCTTGTATCTTTTGCTCTATATACTGTCGACATCCCGCCGGCACCGACAACATCTATTATCTCATATCTTTCATCAAGTATTGTTCCTGATTTTAACATTGTTATTATACCTCACTATATGGATATTACTAAGGCTGAAATGTTATCGTTGCCGCCATAGTAATTTGCTCTGCTAATTAAAGTATCAACGGCTGATTTCGGATCATGCTCCATAACAATATCATGAAGCTCATCATTTTCGACCATGTTCGAAAGACCATCAGAGCACATAAGGATTCTGTCCCCTGGGTTAAGGTCTATTTCAAAGAAATCAGGCATTGCTTCATCACGTGAGCCCATTGCTCTTGTGATGATATTCTTTTCAGGATGATTACGTCCCTTTTTCCTGTCGAGCTGTCCACTCCGGATCAATTCCTCAACTAAAGAATGATCCATAGTTATCTGTCTTATCTCATCATTTATAAGATAAAGTCTGCTATCTCCTATATTGCCGACAAAAAGCTTGTTATCATCAACTACACACGCAACCATAGTAGTACCCATGCCAAGTTTTTTCTTGTCTTTCTCGGCTTCCTTATACACCTCGTTGGAAGCATATACCATGGCTCGCTTTAAAAGTGAAATTGGATTTTTAATTGTGGAGTTTTTAATGAAGTCTGTTACGATATTAATAGCATATCTGGATGCAAAGTCTCCCGCTGCATGTCCACCCATGCCATCCGCAACTATATATAAGTTAGGTAAAGGTCCCAATGCTTCATCTGACAAAAAAATGTTGTCCTGATTTGAGTCTCTCTTCCTTCCTGTATCTGTCTTTCCACTGGATAACATATAAAACTCCTCATGATATCTATTATCAGTTCTTGCTATATTTACGCCTTAACTGACCACATGCAGCGTCAATATCGCTGCCCATACCTCTTCTAATAGTAACATTTATGTGATTTTTTTCAAGTGAATTTTTAAAACGCTCCGCCGAAGCGCTTGTACTGCCTTCATATTCTGTCTCTTCGACCGCATTTATCGGTATCAGATTTACATGTCCATGCATATCTTTAAGCAGCTTTGCAAGCCTTATTGCATGGTCTAAAGAATCATTTACCCCTTTAACAAGGCTGTATTCAAATGTTACTCTCCGTCCTGTCTTATCAAAATAATATCTGCAGGCATCTAAAGTTTCTTTAATAGTATACCTTTCAGCCACAGGCATTAATTTTTTTCTTTCTTCATCTGTTGAAGCGTGAAGTGAAAGTGCAAATGTTATAGGAAGCCCTTCCTCTGCTAACATTTTTATCTTTGGCACAAGTCCACAGCTTGAAACAGTAATATTTCTAAGACTCATGTTATAGCCTTCTTCACAGGAAATTAGTTTTAAGAACCTGACAAGATTATCATAATTATCCAGCGGTTCTCCCGTTCCCATAACAACTATGTTTGAAACTCTTTCTCCTGTTATCTTCATGGCCATATATATCTGTCCTAACATTTCCGATGGAGTAAGATTTCTTATCTTTCCTCCTATGGTTGATGCACAGAATCTGCATCCCATGGCACATCCTGCCTGAGAAGATATACAGATTGAATTCCCATGATTATATCTCATGAAAACAGATTCTATCATCTGCCCGTCTTCCATTCTAAAAAGGAATTTGATAGTTCCGTCCTTAGCTGAAGTCTGATGCATTTCCTCTTTAACAGTTATAAGATCTTCTCTTACTTTTTCCTTAAGATCTTTTGGCAGATTAGTCATTTCCTCTGGTGTCATGG
>CAMKMR010000051.1 GCA_946413945.1 uncultured Lachnospiraceae bacterium
GGAAATGATCCATCGATAGTCTATCACTGTAACGGGTGAACCCGTCGTAGCCTAAATAATAAATATCTCGGTACGCAGCTCCAAGGCCATGTTCGGTTGTTCATTACTTGCCGGCTCTCACCTTATCCGGTTCTCTGTAAAGCTAGTAACAACTTACTCTTCCTCTTCATAACTTTGCTATAGACTATAACAGACCATAGTTTTTGTCAATAACAAAAAAACTTGACGGCTTACTTTTCGATTATTTATGTTTTTCGATTATTTATAAAATTTTAGTCTTGACGGCTAATTTAAATTAACCTAAAATCTAACTAAACAACATGGCTAATTGGAATTAGCTTCGGATTTATATACTGATTCTAAATAAGCAAATAAGTAATTCAAAATAGATAAAAACATAACGGCAGAAATTATTTAGAAGAAATTTGATCAAAAAGAAAGGGGAGTTTGATGGACACAAAACAGAGGATTCTTGATGAAGCGTTGACGCTCTTTTCTGAAAAGGGCTACGCCAATGTATTTGTAAATGATATAGCAAATAAAGTTGGGATAAAGGCTCCATCATTATATAAGCATTATAAAAATAAGCAGGCTATATTTGATGCCATAATTGAGGAGATGAACCAAAGATTTAAGCAGCAGGCAGAGACCTTAAGTATAGATGGCAGCAATCCTGTGATAGATGCTGAAATATATAAAAAAATGGATGAAGACCATCTGGTTAAACTGGGAAGAGACCTTTTTACTTATTATCTTCATGACAGTTATACAAAGCGTTTTAGAAAGATGCTTACTTTAGAACAGTTTAAGGATAAAGAACTTGCGAAGGTTTATTCTCAGCAATATTTTGATATGCCGCTTTCTTATCAGGGAATGTTACTTGGAATGCTAGTGGCACAAGGGATACTTGCGGCAGATGACATTTCTGTAATGACACTTCAGTTTTATTCTCCGATATATATGCTGCTTACGGTTTGTGACAGAGAACCTGATAGAGAAAAGGAAGCACTTAAGATGCTGGAAAAACACATCCGACAATTTGATAAAGTATATGGGAGGACGATAAAATGAGGATAGTAGTTATAAATGGAACTGAGAAACATGGAGTTACATATAAACTTAAAGAGGCATTTCTTGATATATTTAGAGATGATGCAGAGATAACAGAGTTTTATCTCCCAAAGGATTGTCCGAATTTCTGCTGTGGATGTACCAACTGTTTTCGGGAAAAGGAACATTTGTGTAAGGATGCTGCCTATGTTCAAAAAATAGAGAAAGCCATGTTTGCGGCGGATCTTCTCATCTTTACATCGCCGGTATATGTTTATCATGCAACTGGAGCAATGAAGGCTATGCTGGATCATTTTGGTTATAGATGGATGCCTCATAGACCTGCTAAGGAAATGTTTGGCAAACGTGCAGTGATAATCACTCAGTGCCTTGGATCAGGCGTAAAAGAAACTGCAAAGGATATTAAGGACAGCCTTTCATGGTGGGGGATCAGCAGTATCAGGGTGTGCAGTTTTAAATTAATGAGTGAGATCGACTGGGAAAAGCTTTCGGATAAAAAGAAAGATAAGATGTTATCAAAACTGAATAGTGTTGCAGAAAGAATAAAAAAGACAGATTTCACACGACCAGCCAGGACTTCGCTTCTTACTAAAGCAAAATTTTATGTTGTAAGAATGCTGCAGACCAAACTTGGAAAAGAGAATCCAGAGTATACAGATTTTAAGTACTGGAAGAAAAATGGATGGCTTGATAAAGAGAGACCTTGGAGATAATATAATTTAAAGTAGAATATAACTTAAAGAGAGGAATAGATTAAATGAAAGCATACGAAAGATTATTAAATTACGTAGTTATACATACAACAAGTGATGAAAGTGTAGAGGAGACTCCTTCTACTAAAAGACAGTTTGATCTTGCGAAAAAGTTAGTTGAGGAGATGAAAGAACTTGGAATTGAAGATGCAGCAGTGGATGAGCATTGTTACGTTACAGGCCATATTCCTGCAACTGAAGGCTTAGAAAATGTTCCTTCTATCGGTTTTATCGCTCATTTAGATACAGCTCCTGACTGCTCAGGAGAAAATGTAAAGCCAGTGATCCATGAAAATTATGATGGGGAAGATTTAGAATTAGGAAATGGCCGTGTCCTTACTAATAAGCTTTTCCCACATTTAAAGAGTCTTAAGGGAAGAACACTTATCACAACTGACGGAAGCACACTTCTTGGGGCTGATGATAAGGCGGGCGTTGCTGAGATCATGACTCTTTGTGAAGAAGTGATAAATAGTGATATGGCTCATGGAAAGATCTCGGTTGCATTTACACCTGATGAAGAAATTGGACATGGGGCTGAATTACTTGATCTTGAAAAATTTGGAGCTGAATTTGCCTATACTGTTGATGGTGGCGCTGAAAATGAAATCGAGTACGAAAACTTTAATGCAGCGTCTGCAGCCTTTGTAATAAAAGGCGTAAGTGTTCATCCGGGAGATGCAAAGGATAGAATGGTTAATGCAGCTCTTGTAGCTTGTGAGATTTCTGCTATGTTACCAGCAGCGGAGACTCCTGCTCATACTGAAGAAAGAGAAGGTTTCTATCATCTTACAGATATCAAGGGAGATGTAGAAAATGCAGAGATCGACTATATCATAAGAGATCATGACTGGGGGCTTTTTGAAGCAAAGCTTTCGACTCTTCGCCTGATTGAAAAAACAATAAATGAAAAATACGGGGAAGGCACAGTAACCCTTACAATCAATGAGCAGTATAGAAACATGATTGAAAAGATAAGACCACATATGCATATAGTGGAAACTGCAAAAAAATGTATCAAAGAACAGGGCTTAGAGCCATTAGAAGTACCAGTACGTGGAGGAACTGACGGAGCAAGACTTTCCTTTAGAGGACTTCCATGCCCAAACCTTGGAACAGCAGGATATGCATTCCACGGACCATTTGAACATATCACAGCTGAAGGAATGGATAAGGTAGTTGAAATACTTACAGCGATTGTTAAGGAATATAGTGAGAAGTAGCAATGTGTAGAGCAGATAGTAGCTATGTAATTGTAAAAATATACACATTGCAAGCATCTGTGAGTACAGAAAACAGTAGTTTTTTAGAGTGGCGAATTTAGGTTTACGACTTGTAAAATATATAAGAGGAGTAAGATATGCTTTCAATTGATAATTTTTTATCCAGCAATAATACACGACTTGATCAGCAGTTAAAATTTACAGCAGAGATTGATAAGATGACTTCAATTCTTAGAAGGACAGTACTTATAGATCAGAGCAGACGTGAAAATGATGCTGAGCATTCCTGGCATATAGCTGTTATGGCTATGCTTTTTTCTGAATATGCAAAAGAGCATGTGGACATTGGACGCGTAGTTAAAATGTGCGTTGTCCATGACTTGGTAGAAATATATGCAGGAGATACATTTGCATATGATGCAGCAGGGAACGAAGATAAAGTAGAAAGAGAAAAGAAAGCAGCGGATAAATTGTTCGGAGAACTGCCCGAGGAACAGGGAAACATGATAAGAGAACTCTGGGAAGAATTTGATGAGATGAAGACATCTGATGCAAAATATGCTGCCTGCATGGACCGACTCCAGCCTTTCCTTCATAATACTCTTACTGCAGGTCATACCTGGGCTGAGGGCGGAACCAACCGCGCAGTTGTAGAAAAAAGAATGGCTATAATAAAGGAATTTATGCCAGAAGTATATAAATGGATAGAGGCAAACCTTGACAGGGCTGTAGAAAGCGGCTGGCTGAAGCCTTAACCTAGAAGAGAATCTATCGCAAGTATATAACTTGTTAATCGGTAGGCTTGTTTTACAGTTGAAAGGAAATATTTAGCAAGTCAGGGGAATATTTCACGGGATAGAAGAATAAAGACATAAAAAATAAAAGATCATATATTATCAAGCTACATTTTAATTAATATATAGCAGGAGGTAATATATGATAAAAGGGATTGACGTAAGTGCCTGGCAGGGAAATATTGACTGGAAAAAAGTAAAAGGATCGGGAATTGAGGCAGTAGTAATAAAGGCCGGTGGAAGTGATGACGGCTTATATACTGACAGTAAATGGGAACAAAATTATAAAGAGGCAAAGTCAGCGGGACTTCATGTTGGAGCTTACTATTTTGTTGGAGAGAAATGTATAACTAAAGCAGATGGGGAAGCGGATGCAAGAAGATTTCTCGATATGCTTAAAGGAAAACAGCTGGACTTCCCGGTCTATATTGATGTGGAAGCTACAAGCCCTAGTGATAAAGCAGGTGCTACAGAAGCTGCTGTCGCCTTCCTAGCACTTCTTGAAAAGGCGGGCTACTTTGCAGGCATTTATGCCAGTGAAGTAAGTGGATTTAGAGACAGGCTTGATGACAGTAAGTTAAAGAAATACTCTCATTGGGTAGCCTGGTATGGAGATGATGAGCCGGCAATCGATTATGGCGGCTGGCAGTATTCAAGTGAAGGCAGAGTAAATGGAATCGATGGCTATGTGGATCTGGATAAGTTTTTTGACTTTTCAGATACCATAATCAGCGGGGGATTTAATGGATATTAATGAACTACAACTTTTCTAAAGGTAATGTTTTTTGCTTGTTTCACTATAAAAATTAAAGAAGTAACTATAATAGCTTCTAAAACAGGCGTTTTTGTTCCAAGTGACGATTTATATATTGGTAAGACTTAAAAACAGGGAGATGTCATAGGATATATAATACCTGAAGAAAAAGAATATATTTTTACCAATAGTATATAAAGTAGATATAGTATTAAATGATAAACCCGATAGTCTGATGCTGGGAATGGAAGGTAGAAATCGTTAGTACTTCAATTTATTTTGGAGTTCTTAAAAAATTGAATAATGTAATGTCTTATTAAAGTTTACATAAAGAGTATTTTGTTATACATAATTCACAAAGATGGTGGGGGGGGTATATTAATATGTGCTAAAAGTGTTGACTTTTACACGCTTCTAAAATATACTCTAGACACAAAGTTAACAGTTAGCAAACATAGAGAAATCTATGGACGCAAAGCCAGGAGTCTAAGACATAAAATGTTATGGCAGTTCGGTTGCAATGATAATTTGATTATTGTTGCAACCTTTTTTATTTATAACTGTCAGCCTGGTTTAAACGCTTCAGTTTACTCGCTAAAAAATATATTTATGGAGGTATTGGGAAAATGGCACTTGACGTACGATACGGAGAGATAAGAACAGAAGTCATTGGAAAGTTGGAAAATGAGAAACAGCAGATGGAGGAGTTACTTGCTAACCTTACAAAGACAGTAAACACACTGCCAACAGTAATGGAAGGTGATGCATTAACAGCATATTTAGCTGAGTATGAAAATATTGTAAAGAAGATTTATACAAAGCTTAATACAAATCTTGGAGATTTCTCAGCACAGCTTGAAGCGGTATGTGCAGAATTTGAGAAACTTGATTCTGAAATGAATTCAGAACTTAGCAAGTAATCACGGGGAGGAAATTTAAAAATGGCAGAGAGATTAAGAGTAGATTATGTACAGGTTGAAAGCCTTATAACAGATATGAAGTCATGTGAAGCAAATGTAGAGAATGTCTATGAAGAAATGACAAATACAGTAAGCTCACTTGTTAATAACGGATATATGGAAGCAGATGCAGCAACTGCATACGTAGAAGAGTTTAAGCAGATGCTTGGACCAGATATTGAAAATCTTTCAGATCTTATTACAAGATTCCACAGCCAGTTATCACAGGTATGTCAGAATTTTGCAGAAGCTGATTCTAAGCTTGCAAAGATGTTGTTTTAATAACTAATAAAAAAAGCAGCCTTTAATCTGACCTCAAAAAGGATGGATAAGGGCTGCTTTTTATTAGAGAAGAATCGGCGTTGTTGTTTTACAAAGCGATTGGATAAGTATATTAGAAATATATTATTACTTTGAAGATGCTTGGAGAAAAGAGAAAACTAATTATTAACTGATGATTGGATTATACGAGAGGTAAAAATGATAAGAGACTTAAGCAGGGAAAATTTTACAGAATGTAAAAGTGCATTATCCAAACAGATAACACCATCGGACAATATTACAAGTAGTTTGACAACAGCTATAGCAAATGAAAGTTCTGCTAAATTTGTTGATGAGTATGTCAAGAATCAATACGGAAGCATTAAGGAGCTGATAAATGGCAGAAAAAGTACAGTCATAGATCATCAGATCACACTTGGAAAAAAGTCAGTGTATGTATCTAATGATGATACTAATGGAAAAGGAAAATTAGAAACTGCTTTAACGGATTTTTCTAGTGCAGAGGATTCAATAAGTAAGATGTCAGCATCAGCCGCTGCTTGTTTTCCTAGCGTAAATTCATCTGATATTAAGCTGGATGATCTTATAGCTGTACTTCCAAAAGACAGAGCTGATGATATAAAGAAGGGAAACCTCTTTTTATCAGGAGATTGTAAATATCTTTACTATGATGGAAATGCATATGAAATATATGATCCATATCTGGATATGAATAACAATCCTGGATCAAGTATTGTTGATCCTGATTTCTGGCAAAATGTTCATACTATTGAAAACGCTGAAACAACTTGGGATTGGTGGGGCGCAATAGCTGGCTTAAACAATATGTCAAGCGATGACTATGCTGCAGCTAATGAAGACTGTGATTCAGATGCTCTTAATACATTTGATGCTGGATTCAGCCTCTTAAAGCTGGCTGCAGATGCAAGAAATGATGTAAGTGTAGAAGTAAAATTTCAGGTTGGAAAAGATGGTTCAAGAAGGGTTATCATTGGAGTGACCAACGCTGATATCCAAAGAAAATATAATGAATACGCCGGCAGTTCTATAAGCGCTTTAGATCGATGTGGAGATGGTGCTGCGAAATTGTTCTGGAGCAGGGCGGCAGCAGAATATTATAAAGAGCAAACAGGAAATGAAGTAAATACTTTTAAATATGACTATGATGCTGTTTTAAGTATAGATGAGAGACATGCAGGAAATGGCTATACATCTACGATATCATTTGATGAGAATGGAAATATGCAGGAAACTGTACCGGTTTATTCTGGAGATACACTGACCATTAGAGAAAGGGGATCTTTTAATATTTTCCATTCAAGGGATCTTTATACGACACAATTACCTGGAACAGGACAGGTACCAACTCAATATAGCAATCTTTTTACAGAAGGAATGAAAAACGGATTTGAAGAGGATTAAGATAAAAATAAGTATAACTACTTATATATGAAGTGGGTGCAGAAAGGAAGAATAATTATATGACTAGAGCTGAAATGGTTACGGAATATAATTTTTGGGTTAGCAAAAGAGAATGTTATAAAGAAAAAATCAGTACAAATGCTGCGTTAAAAGAATCGATATCAGCAGAACTTTACAGCCTAAGCAGTAATATGAGTCTTTTAAGTGCTTATTCAGAAAAGGCAGTGATTTTTGGACAGCTTTATAGCAGAAATTATAATATGTATAATGAAACAGAAATAGAGAGTATTATAGCCGTATTTGATGAAGTGGCGTCACATTTAGAATCTGTTAAATCTACCTGTCAGTCCCAGATTAATTATTATGACAGTGAAATAAAAAAATATGATGAAGCTCAAAGGATAGAAGCGGAAAGAAAAAAAGCTGAGCAGGCAGAAAGTGAGGAGCCATAATGTTAAAAGTAGATAATGAATATTACGAAAGTATATGTAAAACATATTTAAAAGAAATTGATAAAATTGAAAGCTCACTAGAGGATTTTAAGACAAAATGTGATAGTATATTTACAGATAATTACTTTGGAACAGCGCTTCAGGAAGTATTAAAGGAAATATATATCAATTTTTACAATGATTCAAAAGAAAAACTAAAGACCTTATGGACAGCAGCAGATACTGCCCAAGGTGAGTTTATTTCAGATATTGAAACGGATGATAAAATGTAAAAGGAGATAAGAAGAATAATGAGCGAATACAAAGTCGATTATGCAAATGTTTCTAGCCACTGTACAGATAGAAGTGGTATAGTAACAGATATAAAGAGTTATAAGAGAACAATGGTCAATTCTGATACAAGCACTCAGAATGCAGGCTTATTCTCTGATGAGTTTGAAACTCTAAGAACTGAGACAGATACCATGATTTCTGATATCTGCGATTTCATGGAAAATTATGCAAGAATTGTGCTTAGCGTTTCAAAAAATTATGAAGCATTGGATAAGGAATTATCTGATCTTATATAAAAATTTTGAAGGTTGGATACGGGATTATCTGATCTTATATAAAAAATTATGTCATAGATATTTATATCTATGACATACAAATGATAAGGGTATGAGAAAATGAAAAAGACTAAATCTATAGTTGTAATCGCGTGTATGCTGGTAGGCCTTGCGTTACCAGGAATTAATGTTAAAGCAAAGGAGCCGGATCAGCCTAGGCCAACAGCCACAAGTACAGATGCTGAAGAAACCAGCTATGACGAGATGGATGGTATTGCAAAGATCAGCATTGTCTATAAAAATCAGAATTCAGCAAGAGAAGTAATAAGATCTGGATATGGATTTTTTATAAAAGATAAATCTAATAAAATCTATATTGTTACAACTTATGATTCGGTTATTTTAACGGATAAAGAAAAGAAGACAGTAGCAGATCAGCATTCAACAACAGTTGATAAGATTGCTCCTGTTATTGAGTTATACAATGGTGGAGATGTAGGGGACGAAGTAAGTATCACTAATACAAAGGAATCAGAAAATCTAGCTATTCTCGGACCAGTAGAAAGTGTCGGTGTTGGTACAGCACTTAAGCTTTCTTTACATTGTCGTGCTACAGAAGATGATGATGTGCTTCACACTTATTATGAGGATCTGTCTAATAAGGATTCTGCGGATAAGGGCTTTTTATTAAATGAAAGCAAAGTACTTGAATGGGATAAGATTTCTGATAGATCTAATACATATAAACTCCCATATTTTAAATATAATTCAGATAAAAAACTTAGTGAGGGACTTCCGCTTATTAACAAGGATGGAGAAGTTGTTGCAATAACAATGAATGTTGATAATGGACAGGAAGAATCCACATATTATGCTCTTCAGATAGAACAGGTATTAAAATTTCTTGAAAAAAAGGTAGATATTGAAGAGGCTATAAATGTTGATACAAAAGGCTTAGAAGTTGCTATGGCTAATTTCGAAGCTGTTCTTGATGATAAAGATAGCTATACAGAAGAATCATGGAACAGATGTGAAGATGCATATGATGAAGCAGCTGCAGAAGCATATGCGGCAGAAATCGTTGC
>CAMKMR010000052.1 GCA_946413945.1 uncultured Lachnospiraceae bacterium
ATTAATATTATGATCTATCATTTGCTAATTCCTCTAATAACTGCTTTATTGTTGCACCTGCAAATTCAATATCTTCAGGAGTAAGGTTGGTACTTGATGGAATATTTAAAATTCTTGCTGCATAATATGGTGCTTTTTCCAACTTATATGTGATCTCACCTTCATAAGGTTTCTGTTCATTAATAAGTCCCCATATAGCTCTTGTACCTATGCCTCTTTCCTCAAGGCTTGTGATTATAGTACGCATTGAAGCTTCTATCTTATCTCTGTTGATCTCTAGCGAATAGAACCATTTATTTGATGATGTAGATTCTCTGAAAGGTAAGAGTTTTCCATACTTAAAACCTTCAAATATCTTCTTATATGCCTCATAATTATTCTGTTTTCTTCTGATAAACTCTGGTAACTCCTCTAACTGAGCAACACCAAGAGCTGCCTGAAGATTTGTCATTCTATAATTATAACCTACCTCATTATGGATATAATAATGAGGATCATCTTTTGCCTGAGTAGAAAGATACTTTATATGATCAACATCTTTAGGATCACGGGCTGTAACAGCACCGCCACCACCAGTAGTGATGATCTTATTTCCATTAAATGAAAATGCCCCGTAGTCTCCAATTGTTCCGGCAAACTTTCCTGCATATCTTCCTTCAGTATATTTTGTGCCAAGAGCTTCTGTAGCATCCTCTATTACCTTGATATTATACTCTGATGCAATATCCATAATAGATTCCATATCGGCCATATTACCAAATACATGTACTACTACTAAAGCTTTTACAGCCTTATCCTTATATCTTAAGACACCATCTGTAAAACTGCATTCTTCCTTGCAGAACTGTCTTAACTTAACAGGATCCATACAGAAACTGTCATCACAGTCAATAAATACAGGTTCTGCAAACTGATACTTAACAGGATTGACCGCTGCTATAAATGTTAATGGAGGTACAAGTACAACATCCCCTGGTCTTACTCCTGAATTAACAAGAGAGAGATGTAATGCTGATGTACCACTCTGGCAGGCAGCCACTTTCTCTGCCCCGATAAACTTTGCCAGATTTTCTTCAAGAGTATTGATATATGCTCCTCCTGTAGAAACCCAGCCCTGATCTATTGCATCATCTACATATTTTCTTTCATTTCCTTCAAAATTAGGTACCGATAATGGTATAAATTTATGACTCATAACTTATAGCCTCCTACATTTTGCTATCTAATGTTTTCATAGTTTCAATATGTTCAAAATTAGGAAGATATTCCTTCATGATTGAAACTATCTCTGTCTTTGAAACATCATCTCTTTCAAAGGCTTTTTCTAATTTATCAAAAAGTATCTTAACTTTTTCCTTGTCAGTAACAGTTTTTCCTGTGATTATACCAAGAGCTGAAAGTCTGTCCATATCAACTGTTTCTTCATCTGTAAAGAACTCTTCATATGGCTTTTCTCCTGATGTATCTGACTTAGAGAAATGAACAGGATAGTCCTTTGATCCCTGCTTTAACTGATCAGCTTTATCAATTGCCTCACTGTCTGAATCACATTTAAGTACATTATAGCCATATACAGAAAGAAGGCTTTCTGCAATCTTATCAAATGTCATCATCTGAGCTTCCTTAAGCTTAGGGAAGAAGATTTCTCTATTATTTCCAAGCATGCAGGATAACATACAGATCTGTCCGCTTTCCTCAGGAGATACAAAATATCTCTTTACATCTGATGGTGCACTGAGTGGCTGAAGTTTAGCAAGTCTTGCTAAAAATCCTGCAGGGAGAGAGCCATTTGAAAATGCTACATTGGCAAATCTGGCAGTCTTTACAGGGAATCTGTCTGAATATGCAAAGATAACATCTTCCATTATTCTCTTGCTTGCTCCCATGATATTAACCGGATTTGCTGCCTTATCTGTTGATACACAGAAATATTCTTCTGGTGGAAGCTCTGCGAGAAGATCAAGGAGCTTTTTTGCATGAAGGACATTATTCTGGATCAGAGCCTCTACAGAATAGATATCCTTTTCACTTCTTACGTGCTTATGAGCAGAGAAGTTAGCAACTATATCAAAACCGCCTCTCTGTCTGAACATCTTTTCAAATACAGGCGCATTAAAATCCATTGGATATGGAATATAATCCTCTGGCACAAACATGCCTTTAGTACTTCTTAAATCTCTTGTAAGTTCTGCAAGAGCATTTTCATTGATATCTACAACAACTAAGCTGCGAGGCTGAAATGGAAGGATTGCTCTTATAAATGAAGAACCGATACTCCCTGCTCCACCAATTACAAGTACACTCTTATCCTTTATTGCCTTTGTAAGCGCTTCTCTGTTATCTTCAATATCCTGAAGAAACATGCTTTTCTCTCTTTTTGTTACATACTCTGAAATAAAATCATCTAATATAAACATATTTCATCTCCTTATTTGCCAGACTCTATCCTGTTTAAAATATCTTTTAATTCTTCTCTTGTTTCAACTACTACTACTTTTTCTTTATCTCTATAGATTTCTTTCATCATGCTAAAAAATGAATCTATATTTTTCTTTACTTCTTCACTGTAGACATTTTCATAAAGATGGTAAGTAAATATGATCCATGGCTCCTTATCAAAAAATAGTTTTGGGACCACCTGAGCGGTTGAGAACATGCTGATAAGCACATGTTCATCGCTTATATCATCCGATACGATTAGTTCCCACATATTTTTTGATCTGTCACAGATATGTTCTTTATAATCTCTTTCTTCCCTTGGATGAGGCCTTACTATATAGTCATTCTGACCGGCAACTATATCTAACACAGCCTCATTAGTCTTTACAAAATCATCACTAGAAAAATCATTTGGCATGGTAAGTAATACCATCTTATGCTCTTTATAATCATCTGTTTTTTTATAGTTAAATACCTTATATAATATTTTCTTTAACTTATCATCTGCTGATGAAAGTTCTGGCAGCTGCATTTTCTTATCTGCCACGCTGGTATTTGCATATTTCGCACTGTTTACCCAGACTTCATTTCCTGAGAAATCAGGTACTTTCTTATTAAATTTCTTTAAAAGCCTTACGCTTTTTTCAAATGATACAGTCCTTACGTTATTTACATACGAACCAAGGCCGTCATCCATATATATTATCCTTGCCTCAGGAAGTAACTGTCTTAAGGCAAATATCATATTGGTAGGAACCGCAATATATAAGGCTTCATATCTTGGAATCTTCTTTATAGCGTTTCCACTTATCTCCTGAATATATCTATGTGGCGCGAATACTTTCTTAAGTTTTGATATCTTTTCTTTAAGCCCTGTCTGTTTCTCGTCATACATATAGACATTCTTAAAAAGTCCAGTCTCTAAAAGATATTTTGCTGTTTCTTCTGTTAACTGCTTTTGTCTGCAGACATACGCATCTGCAACTATATTCTTTTCTTTTTTATAATTATAAAGATAATTGAGACAATTCAGTAAATGAAACGGCGTCTCGATTATAAAACACGCTCTCATACAGCAGCTACCTCATTCAAATATTTTTCTTTTCTTATCTCACTAAAAGGATAAAGTACAAAATACCAGAGAAGTATATCCCCTATATTTCCTCCAAAGAAAAAGTCTGTTAAGGCTCTAAAAAGGAAGCAGAGAAGAATGATCGTTAACATATATTTCTTCCTGCTGATAGAGAATATAAGCGAATAAAATGCACCTAAAGCCATCATCATAAATGTAAAGCTTCCAAAAAATGCGTGAAGCATAAAATAAGAATTATGCATATTACCGTCATGCGCTGCAAGTTCAAAGGAAAGAACCCTTGAGTTGCTTCCAAAGAGCATCTTAGGAAGATCCATAAGAGACTTAAGGTAATCTGTAAGCATTTCCATACGTATTGAAGAGGAATTATCTCCTGCTTCACTATTAAATCTTGACAGTATCGTATTCTGCAGATATTCAAATAAAACTATCACTGCTATAAGTGCTGCAATACAGCCTAAAAAGAAGATCATCTTCTTTATCATCTTCGCCTTAGAAGTTTTAAACTCCTTGATAAAGAATATATAGATAAGATAAAGCATTGCATAAAAGCCTGCTGCAAGTACATTTCCTCTTCCTACTCCTAAAAGAGAAGCCATAAAGTATGCTATAGAAACAACTATAGGAATCTCCCTATTTTTCTTTTCACATGCAACTGCAACGAAAAATAAAACAAATAATAGTAATATAGATATATAGTTTCTACTGGTAGAATAAAAAAGCTCATAACCAAAGTGGCTTGTCTTATACCAGAAGCCTATAACTATCAAAAATACAAGCATAAACTCTAAGACCCAAAGCTTAAGGTAGAATTTTTCCTGATAAACAAGGGCCAGAGCTATCGGGATAAATACAAAAAATTCATATCCCAGATAATAAGGCGTTGTCATTCCTATAAGCAGGTAATTAATGAGTGCCGATATCAGCACCAGTAAGATCATTATCTTATGTTCTATCATGATATTGTAAAAAAGTATCAGATAAAGCATAAGCATTAGTCCCATGGCACAAAGTGGCCATTTAAGCAGATCTGATAAGCCCTCTGAAACATGCCTTAAGATTATACCCATTACCATGGCCATTACCCAAAGCTGTACTATGATATATTCGGCATCTTTTTTTATCATCGACATTTATAAGTATACCTTTCCTATAAATACTCTATTTCCGGCTTAAACTTAAAACCAGCCTTAAACGACTTAAGGATAACCTTTATCTTCTTAAGCTTTGATTCCTTTGCCTTTAGTAATACCTTGAGAATATGGAAGCATACTCTGCTGAACATATAAAACTGTCCCTTTATTCCTTCTCTTCTGTAAAGGTACATTTCATTTCTATAAACAAGTTCATATCTCCAAAGTCTGTCTTCAGACTCGCTTTCGATACCAACCTTATTATTGCTGCCCATATAGTGCAGCACCTTACTTTCAGGTATCATATAACATGGCATCTGCCTTGAGATTCTTCTTGTATATTCCAGATCGTCTGACCAGATAAAGAATTCCTTAATAGGAAGTCCCACTTTTTTTACAACATCCATCTTAACGAAAAATGATACGAAGGTTGCCATTATTACAGGAACTTCAGCACTTCTATAATCAGATACCTTTTCCTTAAGAGAGATCTTTTGTCTGTTCATATTGCATATCGATCCGTCTTTCCAATAGGCAACACTTGATAAGAAACCATAATTTCCATTTAACCTCTTATCCGCTGAAAGAAGTTTCTCTAAGCTGTCTCTCTTAACATAAGTATCATCATCCATTAACCAGGCATACTTATAACCTAAAGCGGCGGCCTTTATTATTCCATACTGGAAGCCTCCGGCTCCTCCAAGATTCTTCTCTGTATTAAAATAGATTATCTTCTTTTCATTAATAAGTGGAAGAAGCTCGTCATAAGTTCCATCAGTACTCGCATTATCGATAAGTACTATGTCACATTCTGCTCCTCTTTGTTCCATAAGTCTTCTTAAGCATTCCTTAAGGAGATCTTTTCTATTGTATGTAACTACTATTGCAGCAACATCCTTCATAATCTTACCTCTACTTTACAATAACTGCGTTTAATCTCTTCTTGCTGATCTCAAGAGTTTTTGCCGCATTCTTTGCTACTTCGTCTATATTTGTCTTTCCATAATCAGCACAAAGTACCACCATATCCACATCCTTAGAAAGAAGGATTGCATCAGGGTCACTAAAATAATCTGCTGATAATATCACTTTTAAATCTGCATCAGACTTATCTAATCCTGATACAAGTTCTTTAAATGATCCGAAGCATTTAACAGACTTTTCATCTAATTTTCTGCTGCTATAAAGCTTAGCTGATCTATCATAATGAGCAAGTGCTTTTTGTAACTCGCAGGCTATATCTGTTAGTTCTTTATCATCATTTGAAAGTAAAAGGATCTTTTTGATCTTTTCATCCTTCACAAGATTTGCAGCAGTAAATTTATATCCATTTTCTTTATCTTTTTTATTTATTTTACCGATACAATCCGCATCAGCCACACTAAGATCTTCTTCAGTTCTTACTACATCTTTAACAATATAAATAACAAATAGAACAACCACGCTGAATAAGAATCCTATAAATGCACCTGCAAGACCTAAAATAGCAAGTTTTTTCTTACTTACTGCCTGTTTTACTACCTGTCCTTTTTTCTCTATCATTACATCATCAATTATAGTTACATCTGTAACACTAGCGTAAGATTTTGCATTTTCATTAAGCTGGGCCGCAAGTTCCTTAACAAGTTCCACAGCTCTTTCTTCATTAACATCTGTTACTGTAATAGTAAGGACTCTCTCTCCGTTAAAATACTTGTTGATCATCCATTTTAAATCAGCAGCTGTGATATTCTTTGTATCTTCATATCTATTTCTAAGATCTAATTTGTCTATAACCTTATCAAGTACAGCCTGGCTTTTTAAGATACTTGTTACATCTCCCTGTAAGAGGTTTGACATTGCCTGAACTGAATCTGCTTTATTCTCATCCAGATCCATATATTTAAAATCTACTTTTATAAGCAGAGATGCATTAACTGTTCCATCCGGCTGTCTCTTATATGTATATCTAGGAGAGCCCTCCGCAAATGCTGTCTGATTCTGAGATACAATGAGTCCTATACTGGCTCCGCTTGGTTTTTCTTGTTTTTTGTATCCGTATGCAGCGAGTCCTGCAGCAAATAAAAATACAAGAACTATAACTAGTATCCCTTTTTCAAAAAGATAATTCTTAAACTGTTTAAAATTTACAATTCTTTCCTTCTTATTCATTATCGTCTCCTAATCAAATAATTAAACATAGATATCGCTATTGTAACACAATAGTCTTTTTCATTAAAGTAAAAAAGGCGATGACATCAGTCATCACCTTTGTTTATTTTTATCTTTATTTTGATCCCTTCATGTCTACTACAGCACCGAAGGTCTTTAAGATAATCTTTATATCAAGTAATAAAGAAAAATTTCTTATATACTCATTGTCAAGTCTTACTACTTCTTCGAAATCAGTGATATCTGATCTTCCGGAACTCTGCCACATACCTGTAAGACCAGGTTTCATAGCAAGACGACTGAGATGATGCGGATCGTACTGTTTAAATTCATCGAGTGTTGGTGGTCTTGTTCCTACAAGAGACATATCACCCTTAAGGATGTTCCAAAACTGAGGGAATTCATCAATACTTGTTTTTCTTATGAATTTTCCTATAGGCATGATTCTTGGATCATCTTCCATTTTGAACATAAAACCACTCATTTCATTTTTATCCATGAGTTCCTTCTTACGTTCCTCTGCATCCATATACATAGACCTGAATTTATACATCTTAAAGATCTTGCCGTTCTTTCCAACTCTTTCCTGAGCAAAGAAGGCCGGTCCCTTTGATTGTATCTTTATTATAGGAGCAAATATAAGATACAGGAAACCTGTTCCTATAAGACCTAAAATACCGCAAAAAATATCAAACAATCTCTTTACTATAAGACTACCTACTGAAGCCTGACTTATAGTTGATGTGATAGTTGTGTACTTTCCTGTATTTTCGAGGGATACATTTGTAAGAGCATAAGAAAGTTCCAGATTAAGTGCAATATGGATCGTAATACCCATATTAAGGATATCTTTTGTGATCCTTGCGCTTTCACCATGCTTTGCGAGGAGAAAAACCTCATTTACCTCATTAGCCTTAACATAATCCAGTAAATCTTCTTTAATTACCGGTATTCCGTCAATCTCATCAATAGGACTGTCATCCGGATGTCTTGCATCATCCAGAAGTAAGATACCGATGAAATCATAATATCCACTGTTATTTTTCTTAAGCTCGCTTAAGTAATCATCTATACTTCTTCTATATGTAGCAACTATAACGTGGCTAACTTTTTTTCCTTCTTTAAACCTTGTCCTAAGAAATCTTTTCCAGCTTATTCTTCCTATGTACATAAGGACTATATCAAAAATGAAGAATAAAGAAAGAGTCATACGTGAATAAGTCGCAGACTGTTTAACAGCAAAGAGTGCAACAATAAGTGAAAGCAGCATCTCTATATTGATCAGTATTACGCCTTTTAATTCATCAAATTTATTTCTCTTAAGGATCTTACTATGTATCGGTTGAAAGAGCATGATAAGAAGATAAATACCAAGTAATCCAAGCCCTATCTTTCGATAAAAGGTCATATATATATAATCTTTATCATGATCGATGTAAGTCGCATAGGCAAAAGCCATTGCAAGTACAACCGACAAAGAATCTATTAGTACAAAGTCTAAATGTTTCGATCTTACACTTGATTTATTCAATATCTTTTCTCCACATGTTTATCTAAAAATTCAAGCCACATTATAACCATTCTTTGTTTTTTTGGCAACTATAACTTATTTTTTAGCCCTATACCAGTTATAAAGGAACTTTCCTGAAGCACTCAGTTCATTATATGAAATTCCGCTAGTCTTACTACATCCCGAACTAATGATCGATGAAGACTCCGCTTTATTAGAGATATTCCACGCCACATAGCTTATCTTATTCTTATCAAAAAGATTAAGCCATTCTTTTGCCTGATATTCATTTACGCTTCCATTCCCCGAAGCCTCACAAAGGCCAAATTCTGTTACAAAGATTGGAAGTCCTGCATTTATAGCCTTTTTAACTCTTTCTCTTAAGTCATTCTGATGAGTAGCTGCATAGAAATGGAATGTATACATAACATTCTGATATGATAATCTATCTTTTATTATCTTATCCACATCCTGAGACCAGGTTGTAGTTCCAACAATGATAACCGAGTCAGGATCATTTTTTCTTATCACAGGAATGACAGCATTTGCATACTGCTTTATCTGATTCCATGTAATATTTCCATTTGGCTCATTGCAGATTTCATAAATGACATTATCATAATTTGCATATTTCTTAGAAATTTCCTGAAAGAACTTCTTTGCTTCAGTTGTATGGAAGAAATTCTCTGTACTGCTCTTATCATCGTTAAGAACATGCCAATCGATTATCACATACATATCTGCTTTCTTTGCATACTGAACCGCATTGTCGATCTTCTTTTTAAGATCTTCTTTATTTCCACCGGAACAATATCCTGCATACTCGCTTGTATACATTGCAACTCTTATTACATTTGAATTCCAGTTTTTACTAAATTCATTAAATAATGACTGATTGATATACTGAGGGAACCAGGCCAGTCCATGAGTACTAAGTCCCCATAACTGAACTGGATTACCTTTTTTATCTGTAAG
>CAMKMR010000053.1 GCA_946413945.1 uncultured Lachnospiraceae bacterium
TATACCTTTGTATCAAGAACTTCCGGTACAAAACCTGCACCTATTCCCTGAATCTTATGAGCTCCTGCCTCCCCCTTTGAAAGAACAGGGCTTGTAGCAGGTTCAACTGCAACTACTTTTACATCAGGATTCTTTTCTTTTAAATATTTACCAACACCTGTTATTGTTCCTCCTGTACCAACACCTGCTACAAAGATATCAACCTTGCCATCCGTATCTTCCCAGATTTCTGGTCCCGTTGTCTTATAATGCGCAAGCGAATTTGCCGGATTTACAAACTGTCCCATTATTATAGAATCTTTTATCTCTTTATTTAATTCTTCAGCCTTAGCTATAGCGCCCTTCATGGCCTTTGCCCCTTCTGTAAGAACAAGCTCTGCTCCATATGCCTTCATAAGCTTTCTTCTTTCAACAGACATTGTCTCTGGAAGTGTGATTATAACCTTATACCCTCTTGTAGCGGCTACCGCAGCTATACCAATACCTGTATTTCCTGAAGTAGGCTCTATTATAGTTGCTCCTGGCTTTAAAGATCCATCCTTTTCAGCCTCTTCTATCATTGACAGTGCTACTCTATCTTTTACAGATCCAGCAGGATTAAAATATTCAACCTTAGCAAGAAGTCTTACATCATTTAAATTTTCATTCTCCTGTAGTTTAGCCAGGTGAAGAAGTGGTGTATGACCGATCAGTTCCGCTGCATTTTCATAAATTTTTCCCATGCTAATGTCCTCCTGTTTATTAATTGACTTATAAGCAAAGATAATACCCAATAATTCCTACCTGTTTAGCAGGGTATAACTTTTAGTTATAATAGCACTCTTGTTATAGGCTGTCAACCCTAGCTTTATTTCTTTACTCCGGCTTTATTTTAGTTACTTAAATAGCTCATCTTTTCTAACCCGTCTCTTATGATCAGACAGCAAAAAAAAGCTTCCAGGATCATGAGTTAGATAAAGTAAAAAACTCCGCAATCAAATTGCGGAGTTAAGCTGATATCATCTTTTCTTACTGATCCTCAGTTGTCACATCTTTAGAATCATTATTCTCTTTAAACATTTCCTCAAGAGTATGCCAGCCAAGAACGGCACATTTTACTCTTGCAGGCATATGAGCTATATCCTGGAGAGCTGAAGCTTCTTCTAACGTTTCAAGTTCTTCTTCAGTAACCTTTCCTTTTATCATTTTAAGAAAAGTATCTTTTAAAGAAAGGGCTTCCTCAACTGTTCTTCCAATGATAAGATCCAGCATCATATCAGCAGAAGCCTGGGAGATGGCACATCCATCCCCGATAAATGATCCTGCATCTATCACGCCTTCATCTGAAACTTTTAACTGCAGTGTGATCTTATCTCCACAGGAAGGATTTACTCCTCTAAGTTCCTTAGTCGGAGCAATAAGCTTGTATTTATGCTCCGGATGAAGATTATGCTCTGTTAATATCTCATTATAGAAAGTTCTGCTATTCTGCATAACCCATTTTCCTCCTAATAGATGAAAGACACTTAATAAATCTCTCAACCTCATCTTCTGTATTGTAGAACATAAGACTTGCTCTTGTGCTTGGACGCCCATCCATATATGTATGAAGTGGTTCTGCACAGTGATGACCTGCACGGACAGCAATATCATCCTCTGCAAAAATAGCTGCTACATCATGAGGATGAACACCATCTATCTTAAAGCTGAATATTCCATGATGATCCTCTGCATTATCTGCTCCTAAAAGTTCAACATGAGGGATCTTCTTTATCTCTTCAAAACATATCTTACTAAGATATCTTTCTCTTTCTTCGATATTTTCCATTCCCAGTGATCTGATAAAATCTATCGCTGCTGAAAGCCCGATAGCCCCACCGCCATTTACAGTACCAGCTTCAAATTTATGAGGAAGTTCTGCATAAGTTACTTCATCAATTGAAACTGTTTCTATCATTTCTCCACCTGTAAGGAATGGTGGCATCTTTTCAAGGATTTCCTTTTTACCATAAAGAACGCCGATTCCCATTGGTGCAAGCAGCTTATGGCCTGAGAATGCAAGGAAATCGCAATCCATTTTTCTTACATCTGTAATAGAATGTGGCACACTCTGAGCACCATCTACAACAAGGTAAGCGCCATTTTCATGTACTATCTTTGCAATAGCTGTAATGTCATTTAATCTTCCAAAAATATTAGACATAGCAGTTATAGAAACTATCTTTGTCTTTTCTGTTATAAGCTCTTTTAACTTATTCAGATCAAAAGAGCCATCCTTTTCACAATAAAAATATTTTAGTTCTGCTTTATGTCTTTTAGCAGCATGCATCCATGGAAGCATATTACTATGATGCTCTGCTATAGATGTTATGATCTCATCTCCTTCATTAAGCAACATTTCTGACAAACTATAAGAAACAAGATTAAGACTCTCAGAAGCATTTCTCGTAAAAATGACTTCACAAGGATCATTTGCATTGATAAAGCTGGCCACATTGGCACGAGCTGCTTCATATTTTTCTGTAGCTTCCACTGAAAGATCGTAAAGTCCTCTGAACGGATTGGCATTTGAATAAAAATAATAATCGCATACCGCTTCCATAACGGCTTCTGGTCTCTGTGTTGTTGCAGAATTATCAAGATAAGCCAGTTTTGTGTCTACAAAAAATGGAAATAATCCCCTGACCTCTTTAATATTTAATTCACTCATCAGAACAATCTCCCTTCATAAGCAACTTCTCAAAAATATATGTCTTAGTTGCTTCATCTTCTATCCTTGATGCAACTTCAGAGATTCTGCCATCTGCCATCTGCTTATAAGCTTCTTCTTCTGATATTCCACGAGACATGAAATAGAAAAGTACTTCATCTGATAATTTTCCTATAGTTGCTCCATGTGTTCCTTCAACATCTTCTTCTGCACATAAGATAAGTGGTGTTGTTTTGTTTACAACATCCTCATCCATAAGAAGCACATCTTCCTTTTCATCTCCAACTGCACCGGAACAACCTCTTATGAAATCAATAGTTCCTCTGAATACTTTCTTTGATCTGTCGCAAAGAACACCATTAGCGTAAATGTTACTCTTTGTCTCTTTGCCTCTATGTCTTGCAACGTAATTAAAGTCTATATCTTCTTCATTCTTTCCAAGATATGCTGTATCGATACGAAGACTACTTCTGTCTCCCTTAAGATCTGCAACAAGACCTTCATAGATTCCTGCAGCAGTAAGTTCAATATGGATCACTTCAAATCCAGCATCCTCTTCACATTCGGCAGAAACATTGTTATAAAACTTCATATTCTCAGTAAAGCTATGGATCTGAACTAATTTTACCTTAGCTCTCTTACCGATGACAAATCTTGTATCACAAGCTGCAGCCTTAGTAGCTGCACCTTCCTCAGCAGAAAAGTTCATTATAAAAGTAAGCTCTGAATCATCAGCTACTTCTACCAAATAATTATTATGATAAAACTCCTCCTGGGAATAAGTAACATTTATTTTTACTAAAGCTGCTTTCTCTCCAAGCTTAAACTGTTCTTCCTTTATACCATAAGAAGAAATCACTTCATTAAAGCTTTCTCCCATTCCAGACTCTAACTTCGCAAACTTTTCTTTGTCTGACTGAGCAGTAACTACTAACTCTTTTCCTGCCTCAATATCTTCAGCAGCTCTCACAGCCCTGTCGCTGATCTTTATATAAGCTTCATTTACCTTAAGCCAGTTCCATGTAGGTGAAGGTAACTGATTAACGCTGATCTCTCTTAATTCGCTCATCTTATACCTCCTTAACCTATACTGCCCTTCATCTCAAGTCTGATAAGATTATTCATCTCAACAGCATACTCAAGAGGAAGTTCCTTTGATACATCGTCTGCAAAACCACTAACTATCATTGTACGGGCATCCTCTTCAGAGATACCTCTTGACATAAGATAGAATATAGCTTCATCACTGATACGACCGATCTTAGCCTCATGTCCTACATCTGCATCGTCAGTTCTTACATCCATTGAAGGAATTGTATCTGAACGCGAAATATCATCTAACATAAGAGATGCACAGTCAACTGACGACTTAGCCCCCTTAGCGTCATGATTTACCACTACAGCACTTCTGAAAGTACTTATTCCACCATCCTTAGAAATAGACTTGGCGCTTACAACCGACTTAGTATCCTTTCCTGTATGGACAACCTTCATCCCTGTATCAAGATTCTGACCGCTGCCGGCAAAAGTGATACCTGTATATTCCATCTGGGAATCATCACCCTTAAGGATAGTCATAGGATAAAGATATGATACATGAGAGCCAAATGAACCTGATACCCACTGCATCTTACCACCCTCTTCAACGATAGCACGCTTGGTATTAAGGTTATACATGTTCTTTGACCAGTTTTCTATAGTCGAATAACGGAGAGTTGCATTCTTACCTACAAAAAGTTCAACACAACCTGCATGTAAGTTGGCAACATTATATTTAGGAGCTGAACAACCTTCTATAAAGTGAAGATTCGCTCCCTCATCTACGATTATAAGAGTATGCTCAAACTGTCCTGCTCCCGGAGCATTAAGTCTGAAGTATGACTGTAATGGAATCTCTACAGTTACTCCCTTTGGAACATACACAAAAGAACCACCTGACCATACAGCGCCATGAAGAGCGGCAAATTTATGATCTGATGGAGGAACAAGTTTCATAAAATGATCCTTTATCATCTGTTCATAAGGGCCATGCATTGCTGACTCAAGGTCTGTATAGATTACTCCCTGTGCAGCAACTTCTTCTCTTACATTATGATAAACGAGCTCTGAATCGTACTGGGCACCAACTCCGGCAAGACCTTCTCTTTCAGCCTTAGGAATACCAAGCTTTTCAAATGTCTCTTTAATGTCCTCTGGAACCTCATTCCAGTCAGCGCTCATCTTATTATCCTTTGGTCTTACATATGTGACGATATTGTCCATATTAAGTCCATCTATTGAAGGGCCCCATTCAGGGACTCTGATCTTATTATATTGCTCAAGTGATCTTAATCTGAATTCACGCATCCAATCAGGATCGTTCTTTTCTTTTGAGATCTGCTCAACTATCTCAGCTGAAAGGCCTTCATCTACTTTATAGTAGTCTTTTTCCTCATATCTGAAATCGTAGAACTCTCTTGAGACATCTTCGATTACTGATCTTTCTTTCATCTTCAGTCTCCTAAATATTTCTCGAATCCATTATCATTTATCTCGTCAACAAGGCTTCCATCACCTGATGCAACAATCTTTCCATTTACAAGAACATGTGTATAGTCAACGTGAAGTGACTCAAGAATTCTTGTAGAATGTGTGATAATGATAAGTGAGCCCTCTCCCTGCTTCATAAACTCTTCAACACCGTCTGATACAGTTCTTACTGCATCTACGTCAAGTCCAGAGTCTGTTTCATCAAGGATGGCAAGTTTAGGCTTTAACATCAGCATCTGTAATATCTCAGCCTTCTTCTTCTCACCGCCTGAGAAGCCCACATTAAGATCCCTATCAGCATATGAAGGATCCATCTTAAGGACTTTCATTTCCTTCTCAAGCTTTTTTCTAAAATCCCAGAGTCTTGATCTCTTACCAGTCTTTTGATCAAGAGAACTTCTTATAAAGTTCGAAAGTGTAATCCCGGGAACTTCAATTGGATTCTGAAATGATAAAAAGAGCCCGCTCTTAGCACGCTCGCATGCGTTTTCATTCAAGATATCTTTGCCGTTAAAGGTTATCGAACCTCCCGTTACAGAATAATTAGGGTTTCCCATAAGAGCATATCCAAGAGTAGATTTTCCGGCACCGTTAGGTCCCATTATTACATGAACCTCTCCTTTGCCTACATTAAGATCTAACCCGTGAAGGATCTCTTTGTCGCTTACATTAACTGTCAGCCCTTTTATTTCTAACAACTGTGGCATAATTTACCTCCATTTATTTAAAGCTCTAAGAGCTTATATGCATTCTTATAAAAAATATTATCTTTCTCTTCTTCAGTAAGAGGCATCTTGCTGATCCTATCAATATAATCAGCCTGATCAGACCATGGAGAATCTGTTGCAAAGAGGATCCTCTCGCTGCCAAAAGCTCTGACCATTTTTACAAACATATCATCTTCCATCATATGGAAGCCATATCTTACTTTAGAGACTTTGGTCCAGTTTATCTCACCGATTGAAAATGAAGTATCAAGATATACATTTGTTTCCCTTAATTTAGCTAAAGCCTCATCCCAGGCCATCCAACCTCCCATATGAGCTAAGATAAACTTTTCAGGTTTAACATCATTTATCACTTTTACGATACTGTCTACCGGGCTAAGAGCTGGTGGATAAAGTCCAATATCCGGACCTGCATGAGTAATGATAAATAAACCCAGACTAGAGGCCTCATCTATTATCCTTTCAAGTCTGATATCATCAAGTCTTACTCCATAATAATCTGGATGAAGCTTAACACCTTTAAGTCCGAGTTCTTTTATCTCTTTTAGGATATCCTTATAATCCTTATTATCCGGATTTATTCCTCCTATAGAACAGATTCCTGTCTTATCAAAATCCTTATTCATATCAGCAGCAACCTGATTGATATGTCTTGCTTTCTCTGGATTTGTAACGATAGGAAGAACTAAGGAAACATCAACTCCGGATTTTTCCATTGAACTGATAAGTTCAGCTTTAGTTCCATTGGTATAAGGAGTTGTTCCACTTAACTTAGCAAGATTTTTAATAGTTTTATCTGCTATTTTATCCGGAAACACGTGAACATGGAAGTCCACAATCTTCTTTTTATTATATTCTTTTCCTATTACCTGTTCTTTGATTTTGTTAAGATCAGGAAAATTAGGCCCATTTTTATTTATATTATGCTTTAATTCCATAAAAAACCCCTACAGATCAATATAATTATATGAAACCTTCATTTCATCCAAAAGCCCTGAGATCAAGTCCTCTGATGTAAATATTACTATCTGTTCTGTATCAATAGTTGAAAGAACAGAAAGAAATGCCTCAGTATCTCTTCTATTGCTAAATCTTAACGAATCATCAATAATAAGAGGCAGCTTTTCATTTATGAAATGCTTCGCAATACTTAATCTGATAGCCGTATAGATCTTTGCTGCCATGTCAGATGAAACTTTGGAAACAGGAATGTTTTCACCTTTTCCTACAGCTATCAGTCCATTTTCAGGATCCGAACTGATACCTACAAATAAGCCATCTGTCATAATACTTATATTTTCAGAAAGATAAGGAACAATATCATTTTCAGCCTTTGTCATAAAGCTTCTTGATATTGCTTCGATCGTGCTTATAGCCAGTTTTATACTCTTAACTTCAGCATCTAATTCCGCTTTCTTCTTAAATACCATTGCCTGCTCAGCTTTTAACTTGTCTCTGGCAGCTTTTCTATCCAGAAGCTTATCTCTTTCTTCTGTAAGTTTCTGCTTCTTTTCCTGATATTCCTTTGCAAAGGTCATATCAAATTCTTTTTCTTCTCTCTCGTCATTCTCTTCTTGAATCTCTTCTAATACCTTATTAAAGTCATCATCAGAAGGCGTCTCTATCTCATCAGTAGTAAAGAAGCCTTTTCTTTTAAGGCCATCAATTATAGTGATGATAACAAGAACGATAGTAAAGATAACAAAAAGCTTTCTTATTTCTGAATCAAACTGAAGCATACGTACTATAACCGAAACAGCAAGAACTACCAGTACACCAGCCATAAGGATTACAGGCATTCTGTCTGTTAATGGCTTTTCCTTAGTCTCTTCAAGATCCACATCTATATCATCGTCCGACTTTTCTTTAAATGCCTCTATCTCTTTTTCTATAGTCTCATCATCCTTATATGAAACTGTACCGTCTTCATTTTCAACCAGCTGTCTTGCAACTCTTTTTCTTCTCTGAGCTTCCATAGAAAACTTTTCCGTAAGTTCTTTCATAGCCTTCTTATTCTCTGCAAGACCTGAATCTACATCATCGTATTCTTCTATCTTTTCAGACAGTTCCTCAACCTTATGAGATAAAGCTCTCGATTTATGTTTTTCTTTTTCTGCTTTAAGATGATCAAGTGCCTTATTAAGGTCAATATCTGATGCCCCTGTAAGTATCATGCTACTCAGATAACTCTCAAGTTCTGCAGCTGCTCCCACCTTTGGTGCACCTATATACATGGTATCACGATATGTATTTTTATCTGTTTCTAAAAGAGTGCCTGTGATAGTATTAGCTTCCTTTAAAGAAAGCTCTCTTCCAGAATTAACATCTAAGACTGAAAGCTTCTTTCCGCTCTCAAGAAATGTTCTATCTAAGAGATAGTTTGTTCCATCCTTTTTTAAGTAAGCTGTTCCCGAAAAATACGAAGACCCTTCAGGCTTACAGCGATCATACTCACTTTCTTTCTTTTCTTCTTCCTTTGGTATGCCAAAAAGCATGCCCTTAATAAATGAAGCTATGGTTGATTTTCCCGACTTTTTTCCACCATGGATTACATTAAGACCGGGTTTTAATACTATCTCTTCATTATGAAATTTTCCAAAATCCCTAAGTAAGAGTTTTGTAAGATACATTTTTATTCTCCCGCCTTTATCAGAGCTTCAATGCCATATCTAAGGGCCTTCTCTCTGATCCTATAATCAATTGTATAACTGTCATTAACTTCACTGATAAACCTTCCAATAAGATTCTTTTCATTATCAGCTTCCATCTGTTCAACCGTCTTTCTCTTTATGGTCTTATCCTTTATCTCTATAATATTAAATCTTGACTGAAGCCTTGAAAAATCAGGCTTTTTATCATCCTTTGTAAAACCTTTAAGAATAATTGTATAGATATTATCCTTGCCAAGCTTTAACATCTTCTCTTCTGCCATCTTCGATGCTTCTTCAGCTGTAATATCCGAAGAAAAATCAAACTGAAAATTAATATATGACCTCTTAGCGATCGGACACCAGCTTATCCTGCTTCCTTTTTCATCGATCTCGCCTAAGATATAGCCATGTTTTCCCTTATCTTCAGGACCGAGTGGTTCTGGAGAACCGCTATAAGCCATACGGTTTTTAAGGATATGCACCGGATTTCTTGAATGTCCAAGTGCAATATAATGAAAGCCTTTTCTTGCAAGACTTTCTCTCTGGAAAGGCATATGATTACTATCTCCACCACATCCTAAAAGTATGTTGATAGCTCC
>CAMKMR010000054.1 GCA_946413945.1 uncultured Lachnospiraceae bacterium
ATCAAGAGGTGCTCTCAAGCGTGAGAAGGGGTGCTCCCAAGCGTGATAATATTCACTGAAGCTCTGCTCCGACCAATGGCTGTACCCATCATTGAAATTGCCAAGAAGAAGATGGGATTGAAAATCATAGCTGAATACCGTCTGTCTGAGGATTTCAGCATCTATGGTCAGATCTGCTTTACCAGCGGACTAATCCCCATTTACGACCGTGATGAAGATGAATTTCGTGACATCAAGGTGCGACGCGGAACTATTCTTATTGATCCCGATACCCTGCGTGAAAGGAACATAGGATGCCTGCACAACACCGTAGCCCATGAATGTGTACACTGGTATAAGCACAAAAACTATCACCTTTATAACAGCGGTTCAGGCAATCAGAAGGCTGTCGCCTACCGCTATCCCATTATCGAAAAAGATGAGCGATTTCAGAACGAATGGGACGATGTTGACTGGATGGAATGGCAGGCAAACGGAATTGCTCCCCGAATATTAATGCCGATCCAGACCTTTGAAACTGCCGTTGAACAGATACTCGAAGAGGCTGAGGATGATTCCATACCTCAATGGTATGTGGTAAATCAGATTTCTGAACTCTATGAAGTATCAAAGCAGTCAGCTGAGATTCGTATGAATGAATTAGGTATTATTATTTAACAGCGGTATTATGCCACTGCATTTTGTGGCATATTTTTTTACATTGATAGTTCGCTAATCCGCGTAATCGCTTAATGGAGAATTCGCAGAAAGGAGGCCTCATATGGACGATGAATGCATTAAGTGTCAGGGCAGGGACGGAAAATTCCTGTTTGAATGGAACCCTGTCCTGAACACAATAGGAATTGTTCGTAAGGATATGTTCTATCGCGTCCGTCTATACAATGACAAAGTGCAAGGATCATATCAAATTATCGAGCAACACCCCAAGAAAAAGGTCATTCCGACCGACAGACAATAATAATCACAAGCAATCTCAGAGCTGCTAGATGGCCAGAAGATGTCAACGGTAATTCGTAGGCATAGTCTGGCCTTTTTCTATCTCTGAATACTCTCGTCCAGGAGCATGACATTAAACTGCACCACCCTGAAGCTGAGCCGGTCTTGGACGCAAGACACGCTGAAACGGCTCATCTGAAGGGCAACTGAATATGGCGTCAGACCATCAGCAGCTGACCAGAAACCGATAACAGGAGGAAATGTTATGGGCTGGTCGAACACTGCCAAAAAGGAGCTGTCTACCCAGGCTTTCCTCCAAGTGAAAACCCAAGGAGGAAACGAAAAATGGGAAAAACAGCAGATTATTCAAACACTCAAAAGTATAGCAACCGCCGTTCATTCGACGGCAAGCCTGTTCCGACAGGCAAGGTATTAGTCCCCTTCCGCAAAGAGCTCTACGGCCTCAGGAAGAGCGACTACATCCAGGACAATTTCACCACCATGCATCTCGGCGAATTCAGGTATGAGATCGGATTCATGCCCATTGACGAAGTTCTGTATGCTTCTTACATGAAGGGGTTTTGGGATGAGATCAATGAGGATATGAAGATGCGCCGTGAAGGCCGCCGCATCATCGGGAAAAACCCAGACGGTTCAGACAAGCTTTGCCCCTTTACCAGACGCTGCAAAGGCTGTCCGGAAAAGGGACTTCATGAACGCTACAATCCGAACCGCGTGGAGATCCTGTCCCTGGACTACGAATATGACGGTGAGACCTTTGACATCGAAGACACATCCCAGCCCTCGGTTGAGGATCAGGTCATCAATAAGCTTTGCCCGGAACCCACTGAAGAAGAACTGAAGATCAAGCTTCTGTCTCACTTTGATAAGGAGAACCCCCGTTACGCTCAGATTATCCGTCTGAAGTTGCAGGGCAAGTCCATTGATGAAATCTGCATAGAAATCAATCTGAAGCCCAGCCGTGGTCGCCAGGAGATCAACAACGCCCACGATGCTGTCTGCGAATACCTGAGACTCCGTCACTGCAAAAAGAACCGCAAGTAAAACAATCTCATAAACCTGCAAAGAGAAAGAGCGGTAACATCCATCATCGGGTGCTACCGCTCTCATTTTAATGTTTATAGACGGGCTTTCTGCCGTTCAACTGAAAACGATCATGAGACTTGATATCTTTGATTGCCTTCCTCAGCGTTCCGCATCTGGCGTGGCTGTGATAAGGATGAGTGATTTTATGCTTGTGATAGACCAGACAAAGGTTCCTATCCGTCAGCTCCACATTATGGATATACCATACGTGCCGGGTGTTATTGCTGATCAGAGTCACATCATAGGCATCCGCCACGATCACCGTGAAATACTTCCGATCTATCGCCTGCAGTTCTTCCGTGGTAAACATGCTCACCACCTCGCTCCCGGCTCCGCCACCATCTGAGCCCTTATTTTGACTTTCTCGGCCTCGTAGCGCTTCTGTAAGGCTTTCATCTCTCTTTCCATGAACTCTGCCTCTGCGGCCTTCACAGCAGCCCTCTCGGCGTCCTGTGTGATGATAAGCTTGCCGTCTTCGCAGGTGACGGAGATATAATCCCCGATGTCGAACCCTGCCTCCTTCAGCCACATTCCCTTCAACATGATCGTCGGCGTCTCCCTATACTTATAACCGCTCTGTCCATAGACCTTAATGCTTCTCTTCTTTGCCATAATGATTTCCTCCGTTTCTGTGATTGTCATTGATTATCAGTACCATTCCAGAATCACCGGATCCAGATCATAGGCACCACCTCCCTTCGACGAAAAAAGCTGCCAATGCTTGTTTGCATCAGCAGCCTTCGCTCTTAGTTCGGTGTTTTATTTTCAGTTCTGATTCTTCTTAGAATCCTTGATACGGTAGTAATCTTCCAGATCCACATCGATCCTAACTTTCGTATCTGGTTTTCGGTTGCTCAAGAGGCACACGGTCTCGACATGTTCCGTCCATGGGAACTGGTCGAATCCCATGATTCGCTTTACTTTATACTTCTTGGTAAGCTGTTTTAAATCTCTCTTCAAAGTTTCAGGGTTACATGAAACATATACTACCCTTGATGGTTCCATGGCAAATATTGCATTGATAAACTCTATGGTGCTTCCTGTTCTTGGAGGGGCCATAAATACCACGTCTGCCTTAACTCCATCAGCCGCTGCTTCCTGCATGAAAGCTCCGGCATCTCCGGCAATAAAGCGCACGTTTTTGATACGGTTCTTATATGAATTTTCGATAGCATCTTCAATAGCGTCATGATTTAATTCAACGCCTGTAACTTCCTCAACATGAGAAGAAGCAGTAAGGGCAATGGTCCCGATACCGCAGTATGCATCGATCACCTTGTCAGTCTTCTTTAGCTTGGCAAAATCTATAGCTGTTCTATAGATTTTCTCTGTCATTTCAGGATTAACCTGAAAGAATGCCTGAGGTGAAATGTTATATCTTACATTACAAAGACTATCCTCAATCTTTCCCGGGCCATATAATTTGATATTTCTTTCTCCAAGGACCATACTGTCAGTTCTGGAATTTACATTAAGGATAACTGTTGTGATCTCAGGATGACGTTTCACAAGTTCCTTAACAAAATTATTCTTTGAAGGAAAAACCGGATCAGATACAACAAGGATTACCATTACCTGTCCTGTTGCCTTGCCAACTCTTACCATTACATATCTAAGAAGTCCATATCCTGTATCCTCATCATAAACCTTGATCTTAAAAGACTTTAAAAGGCTTCTGATAGTAACGATGATCTTATCCGCAGTTTCATTTTCAATAAAGCAGCTGTCGCTCTTTAATACCCTGTGACTGTTCTTTTCATAAATTCCAGAGATTATCTCTCCCTTTTTATATGAAAATGCAGCTGTTACCTTATGTCTATAATGATATGGATCTTTCATCCCCAGTACTCTGATATGAGGATCATAAAGATCTGATGTGTATTCTCCTAAAAGTGAATTTAATTCATCTTCTTTTTTCTTTAAATATTCTTCATATGTCTCTCCACATAAATTACATCCGCCACATTTTTTAACAAGTGGACATTTATTTCTTTTTTCCATCTTTTAATACTCCCTCAAAATCAAATTCTGGTATAAAACTTTCACTTACTGTGCCGCCTTCCTGGATAAAGCCATTTCTAACTCCCAGATCATATGCATAGTCCACCAGTTCATCATATTCCCTTTCAGATACTTTTTTTAATAGTTCAGAGAAATCCTTTATATGTTCCTTTAATGGTGTATATTGGTTCATAAGTGATATATAGACAGTATCTCCATAAGTTTCATAGAGATATTTTACAATCATTTTTGCAGAAAGAAGCTTTCCCGGCATAAGTAAATGTCTTACTATCACGCCTCGCTTCATCATATTTCTATCGTCAAATGCCACGCCCCCGGCTGTATTTATCTGCCGCACCATTTCTGCTATGGCAAGCTTTGCCACCTCAGGATAATCCGGGGCCAGGGCATATTTTTTCGAATCTAAAGATCTTATATATTTAAAGTCCGGAAGATAGATATCAATTAGTCCTTCTAACATTTTAAGCGTATCTACTTCAATATAAGAACTTGTATTTAAAACAAAAGGCAGGCAAAATCCTTCATCCTTAGCCTGTCTTATCGCGTCGGCAACTGTAGGGATATAAATATCCGCTGTTACCAGATTTATATTATTGGCTCCCTTTTCTTTTAATTCATAAAAGATTTCTATAAGCCTTTTTTCATCAATAGGAAGTCCTGACTTTTCATGAGAAATGTCATAGTTCTGACAAAATACGCATCCCATGGAACATCCTGTAAAAAATATAGTGCCGGAACCTTCCTTTCCAGAAATGCATGGCTCCTCCCACATATGAAGAGATGCTCTTGCAATATGGATCTCTGCCGGCATTTTACAAAAACCTGTTTTACCTTGAGCCCTGTCCACGGAACATTTCCTAGGACAGAGCTTGCAAGCTGAATAATAATTAGTCATTCTTTTTTTCTACTATTACATTTCCTGTTTTTACAATGCTGTTAGCAGGAACAAAACCTCTAACAGGTGAAAGTGGATAGATATTAGTGTTACGGCCGATGACTGATCCTGGATTAAGAACTGAATTACAGCCAACTTCTACATGGTCGCCGAGCATTGCTCCGAACTTCTTAAGTCCTGTTTCAATAGCGATATCTGAATATTTATCATATCCTTTAACCACTACAAGAGTCTTATCTGACTTAACATTAGATGTGATAGATCCGGCTCCCATATGTGACTTATAGCCAAGGATTGAATCTCCCACATAATTATAATGTGGAACCTGAACATTATCGAAAATGATAACATTTTTTAATTCTGTTGAATTTCCGATAACACAGTTTTCGCCGATAAGAGCATTGCCTCTTATAAATGCACACTGTCTAACCTCAGTATTGGCGCCGATTATAGCTGGTCCATTGATATAAGCACTGTCAAATACAGTTGCTGTCTTATGGATCCAGACATCTTCACCACGCCTTATATAATCATCTCCAAGAGTTGCTCCAATCTTTAAGATAGTATCCTTGATAAGAGGAAGCATTTCCCATGGATATGTAAGTCCCTCTAATTCCTTAGCTGCCATTGTGTGGCTAAGGTCATATAAACTGCTAATTTTTACTTCATCTACGTGACTCATGATTTAACCTTCTTTTTATTACTTTCTTTATTTTCTTTTTTTAATTCCTTTTCATAAAATGGCTTAACCTTATCAAATACCTGGGTCATCTGATTCTGATTCCTTATGCCTTTTACGAAATTGGTATATTTAATGACATAATCCCCCATTTTTGATGAATACTCATCACTGGAAATGTTACCTTCCGCTACTCCTGTCAGACCTTTCTCCCAGCTGGCAGTAAGATCCGCTCTGAGCAGTCCATTTATAGAATAAGTTACTACGTCATTTATTATCTCACCAAGGAAGGTTGGTGTAACAACCTGTGTCTTGGAATTAAGAGCTATATATTTATTATTTACCAGCTTACTGATAATTGCATCTCTTGTAGCTGATGTTCCTATACCGCTGCCCTTTATCTGTTCTCTTAAGTCATCATCCTCAATAAGCTGTCCGGCATTTTCCATAGCAAGGATAAGGGTACCTGAAGTATATCTCTTCGGCGCTGATGTTTCTCCTTCCTTTATTTCAAAGCCATTACAGCTAAGAACACTTCCTTTTCTAAGGTTCTGGATATATTTAAGAGCTTCCTCTGGGTCATACTTTGCATTATCGTCCTCAGAATTATCCTGAGACACAGCATCTTCATTCAAAGCACTGTCTCCGGACACATTCCCAGCCTTTCTCGCCTCTTTCTCTGCCTGCTTTTTAGCAAAATTCTTATCTGCTATCATAAGATATCCAGGCTTTACAAGTGCTCTTAAGTTTGCAAAGAAATGTTCCTCATTTCTTTCTAACTGAACTGTAGCCTTTTCATATTCCGCTGCAGGATAGAAAATCGAAAGAAACCTTCTGGCAATAAGTTCATATACCCCTGCCTTTACAGGAGTAAGTGAGTTAAGAGCCGAAAGTCCCTGCCCTGTTGGAATTATGGCATAGTGGTCCGTTATCAGCTTGTCATTTACATACTTAGACTTGGCAACATTTTTATATCCTCCAAGTTTTAAGATATGTTCTGCAAATGGAGCTAACCTTTCATATCTGGTAAGTCCTCTGATATTTGAATCAATGACTTTACTTACAGCAGTAGATAAAACTCTGGCATCTGTTCTTGGATAAGTGACTAACTTTTTTTCATAAAGTTCCTGTACAATATCCAGGGTCTGAGATGGGTTTATCTTAAATATCTTTGAGCAGTCATTCTGTAATTCAGCCAGATTATAAAGAAGCGGAGGATTTTTCTTTTCCTTCTTCTTTTCTATTTTTTCAATCTTAAGAGTAACAGGGACAGGCTCATTTAAGAAATTCAAAAGATTATCAGCATCTTCTTTTTTCTTAAAGCCATTTTCCTTATAAAGGATCGGACTGTTAAAGAAACGGCTTCCTTCTATGGCACGCCATTCTGCTTCAAAAAGTGACTGGTTATCAGCCTCTTCAATCTTTTTTCCAACCTTTGCCACTATCCTGTAGAAAGGTGTTGGAGTGAACTCTCTTATCTCTCTTTCCCTTCTTACTATCATCCCCAGTACGCAGGTCATAACACGTCCTACTGCGATGACACACTTATCAAGTCCAAGATAATTCTTAACCACATAAGAATATTTAAGGGATAAGGCTCTTGAGAAATTTATACCCATAAGATAATCTTCTTTTGCTCTTAGATATGCTGCATCTGAAAGATTATCATATTCTTTCTCCGGCTTTGCTTCCTCTATTCCGCGTCTTATTTCTTCATCAGTCTGGGAATCGATCCAGACTCTTCTTTTATCCTTTGTATCAGGTACCTTGGCCATCATATCAACCAGTCTATATATATATTCTCCTTCACGTCCCGAGTCGGTGCATACATAAATGGTTGCTACATCGTCTCTATTAAGGAGATCTTTTACAATATTAAACTGCTTTTTTACTGCCGGTATAACCTCATACTTATAATCATCAGGTATAAATGGAATCGTATCAAAGCTCCATCGTTTTAAGTTTTCATTATATGCATCAGGATAAGACATCGTGACAAGGTGTCCTACACACCAGGTCACGATGATATCTCCCTGTTCTATGTAGCCGTCTTTTCTGCCTCCGCTGACTCCCAAAGCCGCTGCAAACTGCTGGGCAACGGATGGCTTCTCGGCTATGAATAGTTTCTTCAAATCAATTTATTTCCTTTTCTTATCTTTTACTGAAAAAAGAGAAGGTCGCTTACTTCTTTTCTTGGTACTGGATCTGGAATGAACTTAGGATATCCAAATGAAAGAAGGCAGGATACATTTAAATCCTCAGGTATTTCAAGGATTTCCTTAACCTTATCTTCATCAAAGATTCCCATCATTACTGAACCAACTCCATACACATTTGCTGCCAGTGAAAAAGTCTGAGCTGCAATTCCTGCATCAAACATTTCCCAGCTGCTGCCCTTAGATGTTGTAAATGATCCATCTCTCTCATATCCGCTTCTCTTTATCTTTGAACAAAGAACAAGAAGCTGATTTGCCTTTTCTAATGTCTTCATATTACCTTCAAAATTAAGGCATGCTTCAGCTGCAATCTTGTTTATCTTTTCCTTATCTTCAACAATAATATATCTTGCAGTCTGTGAATTCTTCCATGATGGAGCAAATCTGGCTATATCAATGATCTTTTCAATAGTCTCATGATCTACTAACTCCTCTGTGTAACGTCTAATACTTCTTCTTGATTTAATGCACTCGATAGCGTCCATAATCTTCTCCTTTCATCCCCTGAATGCCTGTGCGAAAGGCATTTCATCACACAAAATGACAAGTTATATTATAGCGCAAAAAAGAGGGGGATGTAAACAAATGGACGCCCAAAATATAGAAGGACAGACGCCAAAATATAGAAGAACAGACGCCAAAACAAAATGGACGCTCAAGTAATTCCTCCAGCGGTAAAATAAGCACTTTGAAGGAATTCTTTCGCGTCCTTATTATATTTTAGTTAACTATTTATTATTCCATCTACATCTTTTTTATAAAACAGCTCATCTTTAAGTAAGTAAAGCATAAAAAATACCATAGTCAGACTCCTTGTAATTAGGGTCATAACAGAATATATGCCATTTGTTATTGTATTATTCATAACTACGTGAACAAAAATACTAATGTTCCAGATCAAGAATCCCCCTCGAATGATAATAAAAAATATTTTATTTATCATTTTCATTCCATAGTTTAGCAAAAACCATGCAATAACAATAACAATCAGACTCCAATGATCTTTTAACCAACTACTTTTCTCTAATATTCCAGATTTTACATAATAATCATTAATTATTTTAGTCTGTATTAAACTTTCTATTATTCTAAAAATACAATAACCAAGGGTAATTATAAGCGGTTTTCTGGATATTTTTCTTCTAAAAATAAAATATATAAACCACATCATCAGTACTAACAGATATAATGTCTTTTCAATTGCATATAAAATATAGCTAAATGATAATTCTTTTAAGCCGTTTTCATAACAGTATTTTAAATAATATGAAAAACCAGATTCTTCTCCTAATCCCCACATTTGGCTCCATTCATATCCTGTCAGCAGAATATAGATC
>CAMKMR010000055.1 GCA_946413945.1 uncultured Lachnospiraceae bacterium
GAAGGATACCATCTTCATTTAAAGGGATATCAGTACTTCCCTGAATCTTTTTTGCCAGATTCCAATCTGTAGTTCCATGTCTCATTAAATATATTTCCATACAGTTCTCCTGGGTTTATTCATTTATATTTTCTATCTGCCAGTCGATAGGCGTAAGACCATGCTGGATAAGAAAATCATTGGTTTTCGAAAAATGTTTACAACCAAAGAAACCTCTATAAGAAGAGAGGGGACTTGGGTGGGGAGCTTCGAGTATCAGGTGATCTGGATTTGTCAGCATCTTTTTTTTGCTTCTGGCAAAACCACCCCAGAGAAGAAAGACTATAGGTCGGTCTTCTTTATTAAGGATACGGATCACAGAGTCGGTGAATTGCTCCCAGCCTTTATTCTGATGGCTCGCAGCAACGTGGGCTCTTACAGTAAGGACAGCGTTGAGAAGTAAAACGCCCTGCTTGGCCCATTTTACAAGATAACCATTGTCTGGAATGTAGCAGCCTAAATCTTCATTAAGCTCTTTATAAATGTTAAGAAGCGATGGAGGGATGGCAACTCCCGGTTTAACGGAAAAAGAAAGACCGTGAGCCTGACCTGGCTCGTGGTAAGGATCCTGGCCGATTATCACAACCTTTACATCCTTAAGAGGTGTAAGATGGAAAGCATTGAAAATGTCATCTCCCGGCGGATAAACTGTATGAGAAGCGTATTCTTCTCCGATGAATTTAAATAAACTTTTGTAATAATCCTTGCTATATTCAGGCCTTAAATGCGAGGCCCAGTCATTTGTAATAGGTGGCATGGCATCCTCCTTAAAAAATAATACTAGTATTATATATCAGAGAAGGTGACATTTGTTAATATATTTTTTTTGTAGCTGCTTATTTATTCCTGTAGCTGCTTTTGCTGATTGTGGCTTTTTTGTTTTGTGAATTGACATAGAATTTTCATAATTTAAAGCTGATAAATAAACTCTTTGCTATGTTATAATTATAGATATTATTCGGCTTATTACGGGGGAATAAATGATAGGAGGGTTGTATGGATTTTCAAAAATTAGTTGATGCTATGGCAGCGATGACCTGCATTGTGTCTGTGGAAATTCTTGATGATAACAGCAAGGGCGATTTTCGTATAGTTACAGGCAATAAAGCTTATGTGGATTCGATTGAAAAACCTGCACCAGGAGCTGAAATGCTTGTAAAGAAGTTTGTTCCGGATTCGTTATATACGGATTATCTGACGAGAGATCTAAATTTTGAAGAATACTGCTATAGATCGGCTGTTGATAAAAAAAGCCTTCACTCATATGTGACAACGGAAAGATTGAAGGGAATCTGGTTTAATATGACTTTTCTTCCGATAGCATATGAAGAAAAAACGGACAAAGGAAGAAAATGTTACTGTATTTACACAATGGAAATGGAATTTCAAGCGAGTACTGAGAATCTGTCAAGCCTTTCAAATGATGTAGCCACAAAGGTAGTTGAGATCTGTCTGCTTCTTAGAAATGATAATGATTTTAAGGATGCCATGACTCAGGTTATCAATGGGATAAGGGATATGTGTGAAGCAGAACATTGCTGTATCTTTCTTGTAGATACTTACGAGAGAAAATGTAGTGTTTTGTGCGAGGCATTTGGACAGGGGACAAAACTTAAACCTATGGGAGTTTATGTTGATGACAAGTTCTATGAAATTGCAGAAAGCTGGCCGGGACTTATTGATGGAAGCAACTGTCTTATTGCTAAGGATGAAGCGGATATGCAGATAGTTAAGGGGAGAAATCCTGTCTGGTATAAGTCTATATCTGATGCAGGAGGAAAAAATATCGTACTCTTCCCTCTTAAAGCAAATGGTGAGCTTTTAGGTTATATATGGGCTATAAATTTTAATAAGGATAATGCCTTAAAGATAAAGAAAGTGCTTGAGACTACTTCTATAGTGATCGGTTCAGAAATAAGCGGATATCATATGCTTAACAGACTTAAGATCTTAAGCTCAAGAGATATGCTCACCGGTGTTATGAATCGAAATGAGATGAATAATTATATCGATAAAATGGTAGTAAAAGAAAAAACTCCGGATTCCTTAGGAATTATTTTTGCGGATCTGAATGGCTTGAAAAAGATCAATGATGAGTATGGTCATGCAAGAGGGGATGCTCTTTTAAAAGATGCGGCAAAAGCGTTAAGGGAAATCTTTAAATCGGAAGAGATATACAGAGCCGGCGGGGATGAATTTACTGTTATCCTGAGGGGTGTCGGTGAAAAAGAATTATACGAAAAGGCAGATAAGATAAAAGAAGTTGCTTCAAAATATAAAGATTTAAGTTTTGCTGTTGGCGCATGTTATACAGATGAAACTAAGAATATTACAGAAACTTTAAGATGTGCAGATGAAAGAATGTATGAAGATAAAAAGGCTTATTACAGTATGAATCCTGATAAACAAGCCAGGTAATAGGATTAAATATGCCAAAAACAGGATTTAATATGTAAAAATCTGGTTGACTTTAAAACTTTCTTGTGCTAAAGTGCCTGTATAAGTTAAGAAGAAAATGCATTGAAGAGGAATAGTAGAGATAGGGATTCCATCAAGAGAGCTGTCGGTTGGTGCAAGACAGTGGATGAGATATCTTCGAACTCGCCTCGGAGCAGCCGGGTGAAAGATCTAGTAGCCTTTGGACGGAGCCCTACCGTTATAGAGGGAGGATATAAGATGCATAGCATCCGTATCTGGAATGAGGTATCTTCTATTTTGAAGATATAAAGCAGAGTGGTACAGCGTATTTATCGCCTCTGTAATGGTAGGAACCATTGCAGAGGCTTTTTTTATTTAAATACTTAGCGCTCAAAAGATTTCAGAATCCTTTCTATGTAGTTGTTATTGGTTAATAAGATGGAGGAAAAGAAAATGAAGAATTACGATCACTACAGAAGAGGTTATTTTATGCCACCAGCTGGTTATACAGACTGGGTGAATAAGGAATATGTGGATCAGGCGCCGTTATGGTGTTCAGTTGATCTTAGAGATGGAAATCAGGCTTTGGTAACACCTATGAGTCTTGATCAGAAGATCGAATTCTATAAGGAACTTATAAGAATCGGATTTAAGGAAATTGAAATCGGTTTTCCGGCCGCCAGCGATACAGAATATGAATTCTGCCGCAAGCTTATTGTGGAAAACCTTATTCCTGATGATGTTACTATCCAGGTACTCACTCAGGCAAGAGAGCATATCATTAAAAAGACATTTGAAGCAGTTGCAGGTGCAAAGCCTGAAAATGTTATCGTCCACGTTTATAATTCTACATCTCTTGCACAACGCGAGCAGGTATTTAAAAAATCTAAAGAAGAGATAAAGAGGATAGCAGTGGAGGGTGCAGCACTCCTTAAAAAGCTTGCTGATGAGGCAAATGCAGCTTACAGATTTGAATATTCTCCGGAAAGCTTCACAGGTACAGAGCCTGAATATGCCCTTGAGGTATGTAATGCAGTTCTTGATGTATGGCAGCCAACTCCTGACAGAAAAGCGATAATCAATCTTCCTGCAACAGTTGAAATGTCTCTTCCTCACGTTTATGCAAGTCAGATTGAATATCTTAGCAAGAATTTAAAATATAGAGAAAATGTAGTTCTTTCACTTCATCCTCATAATGACAGAGGCTGTGGCGTGGCAGATGCAGAACTTGGACTTCTGGCTGGTGCAGACAGGATAGAAGGTACACTTTTTGGTAACGGAGAAAGAACAGGTAATGTTGATATTGTTACTATTGCAATGAATATGTTTACGCATGGTGTTGATCCTGAGCTTGATTTTTCTGATATGCCAAAACTTCAGAAAATTTATGAGAGACTTACAGAGATGGAAGTCCCACCAAGACAGCCATATTGTGGAAAACTTGTATTTGCTGCATTCTCAGGCTCTCATCAGGATGCTATCGCAAAGGGGATGAAGTGCAGGGAAGAAAAGAAGGATGGAATGTGGACAGTTCCATATCTTCCATTAAATCCTGAAGATATAGGACGTACTTATGATGGAGATGTAATAAGGATCAACAGCCAGTCAGGTAAGGGGGGTATAGGATTTATACTTGAGACTAAGTACGGTATGGAACTTCCTAAGAAGATGAAGGAAGATGTCGGATATGATATTAAAGGTGTATCTGACAGAGAACATAGAGAACTTCAGCCAGAGGAAGTATATGAAATCTTCTGCAAGGATTATGTAAATCAGAAGCTTCCTATAGAATATAAGGAGTGTCATTTTACTCAGGAGAAGGATGGCATTTCATGTGAGTTAAGTATTTCCAGAAATGGAATCGCCAAGCTTTATCATGGCCGCGGTAATGGACGTTTAGATGCTGTCAGTAATGCGATCATGAGGCATTTTAATATTAAGTTCTCTCTTGTGACATATGAAGAACATGCTTTAAACAGAGGTTCTGATTCTAAAGCCTGCGCTTATGTGGGTATTCAGAAGGATAATGAGGAAAAGACCTACTGGGGTTGCGGAATAGAGGATGATATTGTAGTTGCTTCAGCTTATGCATTAATAAGTGCGGTTGATAAAGCAATGATTTAGCTGTAAAATAAAAAAAAGCTAGGGCCAGTGCCAAAGCACATGGCCCTCTTTTGCTATAAAAGCAGGACAGCTAAGGAGAAAAATGAATGGCGGGAAATTTGTTTGAGGAAGATGGGGATTTTCTTGTTTCAGTCAGAGAACAGGTTGCAGAACGTGATCAACTCTCGGCAAGGAGTCTGGAATTAAGGGAGAAGATAAAAAAACTAAAAAAAGAAGTTCAGGATACTGAAAATTCTATAAATAATGAGATTGATTCTACTATCAAAAAAAGACGACTTGAATTAAGCAGTCAGTTTAACAGACATTATAATGAAAATCAGTCAAAACTTAAAAAAACATCTCAGGCCAGAAGTAAAGGCAAAAGTGTTCAGGTTTCAGACAGGATAAAGGAAGAAACAGAAGACTTAAGGAAAAAAAATAGGAAAAAAGAAAAAAGCATAAGGAAGCTTTTTAAACAGGAGAAGGTTCCTTTATTTTGTGCCACAAAGTCCTATTATAATCTATTTATGCCTAAAGGCCTTAATGAGATAATGAAGAATATAGCTATGCTGGGCTTTATTTATCTTATTGTTCCATCTGCTATAACTTTAATGGTAAGAGGCATCTTTCTAAGCGGCATGAATGATAAAAAGAGGGATATAATCTCTGTGCTGGTAATGGCTGGGGTCATCATCTTATTTATCCTGATCTATTTTGTTCTTTATATAGAGACTAAGGTTAAATATCTAGAAGTCCTGTCGGATGGGCGAAAGATAAGAGATGAGATTGCTGAGAATGAAAAGGAAATAAGGGAGATTAAAAAGTCTATCATAAAAGACAGGGATGAGAGTTTGTATGAATTGTCAGATTATGATAAAAAACTTTCAGAACTTAATAAAGAGGCTGAAGAGATCAGCAATATGAAAAGAGAAGCCCTTAAAAACTTTGACGAAATCACAAAAAAAGATATAATAAATGAGATTAATGGTAGGAGAAAGCCTGAATTGCTTCGTTTAAAAGAGCAAAGGGATGAACTTATCGACGAACTTAAAAAAACAGAAAAGGAATATAAAGAAAAGAGCATTTATATTTCAACAAATTACGCTTCTTATATTGGAGAAGAGTTCTGTAGTCAGGAAAAATTAGATTGTCTGATACAGATAATGGCTGAGGGACAGGCGACAAATGTTTCTAATGCCATTTCTTATTATAAGAATCCTAAAGCAAAAGAATAATGGAAGGCATAGTGTTTTATGGCATCTAAAAATGATAATGAAAATTTTGATAATGTAATAAGATTAACTGGAAATGAAGAGCTTGCAGCTAAAAACAGACGGCGCAGGCTTGAAAAGAGCAGAAATAAAACAAGGATGATAATTGGAAGTCTTGTGGTCGTAGTGCTTCTTATTTCAGTCTATTTTGTCTATTCAAGATTAAGGCAGTTTAAGGGCTATAAGACAATAAGTTCTGCGACTATTGTTTATGAGACAGATGCAAATTATATACAGTTTGGAGGAAATCTCCTTAAATTCACTACGGATGGGGCATCCTATATCGATGAAGAAGGAAATACTGTATGGACAGCAGGTATAGATGCTAAGAATCCGATTGCAGAAAGTAATGGGAGATATGCAGTTGTAGCTGATAAGGGTGGCAATAATGTTTATGTATTTAACACCGGAGGTTTAGTGCGCCAGGTTACAATGAAGTATAAGATAACAGATATTGATGTTGCCTCTCAGGGGGCATTTACAGCTGTTCTTGAAAGTGACGAAACAAACTATATCAATATGTACAGTTCAAGCGGACAGGCTATTTATGAGATGAGAACTTCCATCAATAAGAGTGGTTATCCTTTGGATATCTCTATTTCTGACGATGGCCAGAAGCTTTTTACCAGTTATTTTTATATGAATGGTATAAATACCAATATAAAACTTACGGCCTATAATTTTGGGGAAGTTGGTCAGAATGCCAATGCAGACAGAATGGTAGGTGGGTTTACTTATGAGTCAGAATTATTTCCAAAGGTTGAGTTTGTAACAAATGATATCATTGCTGCATTTTCAGATAAGGAAATAGTTTTCTATGATATGAAAGAGAAACCTTCTGAAAGAGCTAAAGTAAAATATAAAAATGATGTTCAGAGTATTTTTTATAACAGTAATTATGTGGGCACAGTAGAGAAGAATAATACAGCCACTGCTTCATCATCCGCTTATTATACTATGAGACTTTATGATCTTAATGGAAATGAGAAATTCGAATATCCATTTGATCTTAATTATGAAAAGATTTATGCCTCAGATGATGAGATCATATTTACAGGAGATAATCAGTGCCTCATAGTTACAAATAAGGGAAGAACAAAGTTCAGATATTCATTTGACAGCAGAGTTAAGAATATGATCCCTTCAACAGGAAAAAATAAGTACGTGGTAACATTTGAAGATAGAACAGAAACTATAGAACTTACATCTAAAGACGAACATTAGGAGAAAAATTATGCTGCTGACAATTATTGTATCACTTGTAATAATTGCTGCTGCTCTTATAGGAATGAAAAAAGGGCTTTTCCGTGCAGTTGTAGGAACATTAGCTACGGTTATAGCCCTTGTTCTTTGTTATACTTTAACACCCTATACCAGCCGCTTTATAATTGATAACACACAATTAGACGACTATATTGAAGAAAAAACTTATAAGAGCATAGAAAGCACTGTTCAAAATAAACTTAAAAACGAACTTAAAGGTATGGGTCTTACCGGGGTTTCTGATGAAGATATGAAGCAAAAGACCAAAGAATTAATGGAAAATGATCCTGAAAGAAATGACAAGATCAGTCTTATAAGGGAGCTGAATGCGCCTAAATTTATAAGAAATGCTCTTTTAGAGAATGATAATAGTGAGATTTATGAAAAATTAGGGGTAAATAATGTTTATCGCTACATTGCAAAAAGTGTAGCATTAATGATAGTTAATGCTGTAGCACTTATCGTTACATTTGTTGTTATAAGGATACTGCTTATAATATTTACAGTGATACTTAATTCGAGCTTAAAAAGTATCAAGCTCGTGGCTTTTGTTGATAAGCTTGGGGGATTTGCGGCAGGTCTTATAATAGGGGTACTTATAGCCTGGGTTATCATGGGCTGCGCCGCACTTGTGATGGGAGCTGAATATGATAAGCTGATAGAAGAAAACCAGATCCTTATGATACTTGCCAAAAAAGAGGTATTTACCAATATGGTCGCAAATATCACTGATGTGATATTTAAATAAATCTTAATCTGGCTTCTATTGACTATATTTTTGTAAAAGAGTAAAATCGTACCGTTTAAAGTCGAAGATTTATGGAGGAATAAATTTTGAGATTCTATATAGCTTTAGTTGTAGCAAAATGTGCCAGGCTTGGCATAAAAATATTTGGAAAGACCCTTCATCTTAATGGCAGCCATTATCCTGGAAATCTTGCAAGAAGGATCTGTCCTGACTTTTATAAGAAGATAGCAAAGCCACAAACAATTATTGCAGTAACCGGAACAAATGGAAAGACTACAACATGTAATCTTATCATTGATGTGCTTGAAAAAAATGGGATGAAAGTACTTAGTAATAAGGCTGGATCTAATACTATAGGCGGTATCACAACTACATTTTTAAGTGGTGTTACTCTTTTTAACAAGTCAAAATATAAGATGTGTGTATTAGAAGTAGATGAGAGAAGTTCACCTCTTATTTATCCTTATGTAAAGCCTGATTACCTTGTTGTTACAAATCTCTTCAGAGATTCACTTAAGAGAAATGCTCATTCAGAGTTTATTTTTGACATCATTAACAACTCGCTCTCTGATGATACTGTGCTTATTTTAAATGCTGATGATCTTATCAGTAACAGAATGAAAAACGACAGTCCAAATAAGAAGGTTTTCTTTGGTATAGACAGACTGCCTTCGGATAGGGAAGAGTCAGTAAATATCGTAAATGATGCTCGTATCTGTCCGAACTGCTATACAAAGTTAAAATATGAATTTGTAAGATATCATCATATAGGTAAGGCTTACTGTCCTCACTGCGGCTATAAGTCTCCTTTGGCAGATTATCTTATCACTAAAAAAGATGATGAAAAGGGAATTATCAGCATAAGAGATAATAAGGGAAATATTAGTGATTACGCTATGGTATCGGATAGTGTTTTCAATGCCTATAATGAAGTGGCAGCAGTAGCCCTTCTTTCTGAGATAGGCATGGATATGGAAAAGGTGAGAAAGACCTTTAAAAAGCTTGAAATTGCAAAGAGCAGATATGTAAGTGAAAATGTAAATGGAGTTAATATCATTGATATCATGGCAAAGGGACAAAACCCTGTTGCTTGTTCGATCGTATTTGATTATGTTAAAAATGTAGCTGGTGAGAAGGAAGTCTGCCTTCTTATCGAAGATTTCCATGATAATCTTGAATCATCAGAAAACATAGCCTGGTTCTATGATTGTGATTTTGAATTTTTAAATGATCC